>NZ_JMFG01000008.1:0-25958 GCF_000687145.1 Thermoanaerobaculum aquaticum | reverse complement strand
ACCTTAAACTGCTGGCTTTGCAGCTGCCCGTAGGCATCAAAGCTTCGGCTTTCTTCGGTCACCCCTGCTTGGCTTGAAAGCCAAAAGCCGGTCTGGGGGTCGCGGGTGATGGCAAGAGGTCCTGCTTGGGTAAGAAGCCCGTCATTGTCATAAGAAAAGCTTGCAAGAGCTTGGCCGTTGAGCTTGAGCTGGGTGACTTTGAAATCACTGTCGTACACCCGCTCCAAGCTTCCTTGGATGCTCCCGGAAAAGCTCACCTTCTTTTCCAAAAACCCATCGTAGTCGTACTGCAGCTGCTGGCCATCGGGGGTGGTGATGGCCGAAAGCCTTCCCTTGAGGTCGTAAGAAAAGCTGGTGGCACCCAAAGGTGAAGTGATGGTGGAAAGCCTTCCTTCGGAGTCGCCAATGCCGCGGCAACCTCAGTGATTCGTCTCGAAACGATCCGATGGTCATCTCGCTTTTTGCTTTTTCGAAACGCAAAGAATGCGTGGTGGCGTCCCTCACGGCGGCCGCACTTTTGGAGGGTTTTCCTGCGGATATGTCTCGACCGCCCGCAGTACATCGCCGAGAAGAAAGAAGGCGCGGTGTTTCGCCCTGCCAATCTTCTCTATCCGTCTGGTGTTAAAGTCAAATAGGTACCAGTAGGACGGAAAGGGCTTGTCAAAAACGTCGCGCAGGAGCACGCGGCCAGACCGTGTGTCCATGTCCTCCACGTAGTAAGGAGTTGGTGCCGAGCCCCCTGGCCGTGGGATCGTGATTTCCGCGGCCAGCGAGAAGCCCATTTGTGATTCTTCGACGACCGCACAACGAACCGCAGGGCCGCCCATCTCGAACAGATACACACGGTTACCCGAGGCGAAGATTTCCCGCGCCTCAAAATCTGAGATGCGGAAGAGATTCTTGGGCCGGTCCACAGGTCCCACCGATGTAACACGGGGTTCCAACTGGACGAAAAAGTACCGACCACCACGGTCAACGCCGAAAAAGCCAAACTCCCATGGGCGGAAGGCAGTCCGGTCGCGGAAAATCATTGCGCGATGACCGAAGTCGTACCAGGCGACGACATCACCAGCGTCGTTTAAATACGATAGGTCTCCTACCGTCGGTGTAGTCACTGCACGCCCGTCAAGGCGTAGCACGAGAACGCTTTTCGATGCGCAGCTACTGCCCCAAATCCGGAGCTGTGTGCCATCGCCGTTGCGCTCTACGCGATCGTATTCAAATGTGGCGCAGCCTATCCGACGTAGGCAGCGGCGTATATCGCTTTGGCTGTACACAAACAGGTTTAACGCTGCCTTCGCTTTGTGGGATTGGCAGCCGGAGCCAGCAAGCAACCAAACAGCAATCGCGAGCGTGGCCGCCGCAGTGTTAGCAGGGTGACCAAACGCCATCAACGGGTCCCGTCAATTTCTGCCAGGGATTGGGCCAGTCCGGCCCGCAGGGAAGAGCACAGGACAACCTGCTTTCCCGAGGCAATATTCGATCAGGCCAAAGCAGTCGTGAACGCGCTTGAACGGGGCCCATGGGAACCATAAGGCCCTGTTGGCGTTTTCGCGACAGCACTTCATAATGTCGTCCTCCTTGCCATCTGTATCGGGGATTTTTGTGCAGTGATCTTTGCCGGGGCCTTTCTCGTTAACGTCAGGGTCCCCACCAGACGAAGCGGACATTCCACAGGCTTGCTTCTTACGATCGTCCCAGAAATACGCATGGTTTCCCGGAAGGTCTCTAGCGGGCCGCACGCAAACCCAGATTGCAAGGCCCGTCAGGTCCACCTCGTTCACCGCATTAGCAAACACGTAGCCAAAAAGGTTCGTGTCGCCGCCCTCAAATTGGATTGGATCCTTTGCCGTCCACCTCCCCGCCGCCGGGTCGTAATCCCGGGCGCCGAAGCGGATGAGTTTGGTGTGGGTGTCGTACAGGCCACCGGCGAAGCCGAAGGGTTGGAAGCCGGGGTTGGAATCAAACACCACGTTGCCCCAGGCGTCGTAGTGGAGCTCCTGCACGATTTGACCGGTTTGGGTGTCAATCACGAATCTTGGTGAGCCCAAATGATCGTGCAAAATTCGATAGGTTTTCCCTCCTTTCTCGATGATCTCCGGCACGTTGATGTGGTCGGCGTAAATGAAGCGGGACACCACCTTGAAATCTCCCCTTACCAGGGTTCGATCTTCTTTTTGGCCTGGGAGGGAGAATCAAAGCCATCTTTTCTTCGGGAGGGATGCCTTTCCCATTTCCTTCGGATCATTTTCTTAAGTAACCGCCCGCTCCCGAAGCCGATCGCTGCCGGTACGGCAGCAAATAAGGGCGTGTAAACCATGCGCGCGATGTGCTCGGCCGGCGGAATAACCGCTATGGGATCTGGCAAAACAGCTGCAGCAACAACAAGTAGCAACATGGCGAGGGAATTGCCGGCAAGGAAGCCAAGCAGTGTGCTATTCACCCAGCCGCGGTAAAAGCCCGCTGCTGCCAATGAGAATACGAGGAGAATGGCCCATTGCCACGGCCCGGGGCTCAAGTGAAAGTACAGGCCGCCGAAGATTAGAGCGAGTAAAAGTAAGCCAATAGCGGTTAGGGTTGTCACTAGTCCTCGGTAGACGTCAAACCACGGCTGTCGCACATTGTCCCCCTATTTTCCTGGCATTGGCCGCGGAAATGGGACTCGCGGCCCAAAAAGGCTAAGGCAGGTAAGCATGTCGAATTTGTGACGCGCCTGAGCTGTTGCCAGGCACTGTTGGTAGCCAAGCCAACACAAAAGGCGGCACGTGACTGCCTCGGGGCTGGGCACAATAGAGGGGCATCCGCAATTCGAAAGGCAAGCCTGATATTGCTGCTCGCATGCCAGTGTCGCCATGCTGAGACGGGCCTTCGCCTTTTCTGCGCAATTCGCGTAGGGCAGCGGGAGTGGGCCGACACATCGGAGACCAAACGGATCATGCCTATTCGTAGGGTCAGCAACGGCGTAACCAAACAAGTTGCTCTGCCCGCCTTCGAAACCGATAGGATCTTTTGCCGTCCACCTCCCGATCTGCGGGTCGTAGTCGCGGGCGCCGAAGCGGGTGAGCTTGGTGTGGGTGTCGTAAAGACCTCCAGCGAAGCCGAAGGGTTGGAAGCCGGGGTTGGACTCAAACACCACGTTGCCCCAGGCGTCGTATTGCAGCTCTTGCGCGATTTCGCCGGTTTGGGTGTCAATCACGAATCTTGGTGAACCTAAATGATCGTGCAAAATTCGATAGGTTTTCCCTCCTTTCTCGATGATCTCCGGCACGTTGATGTGGTCGGCGTAAATAAACAGCGAAACTATCTGATTGTTCCCATCCAACTCCGCCACAATGCGCAGCTGATCGTCGTAAATGAACCCCTGCACCAACGTGCCGTTGATTTTCTTGCCGATTCTTCGGTTTCTCCCGTCAATCACGTACTCGATTTCCATGCCGTTGTCCAAAATCACATGGCGAAGGTTGCCAAACACATCGTAGTCGAAGTACTGACACACGCTTCCTTGGCACTTGCTCAAAAGCTCTCCGTTCGCCGTGTAGCTGAAGCTGTAGTCGCCATAGCTCAGCAGGCGATCCTGATCGTCGTAGCTGCCGGTGATCACCGTGCCGTTGGGCTTCACTTCCATGACCCTGTTCCCATTTCCATCATAACTCCACTGCGTCACAAGGGAAGACCCATCGGGGAGGATCTTCCTTTCCGAGACAAGCCTTCCTGCTGGCTCATAGCCGTATTCGAAGCGGGTAATCCCCGAAGGACGCTCTTCGTTTTTGGCGGTGATCCTCCCGAGACTGTCGCGCTCGTAGGTGATCTTGAGGATCGAAGCGCCCGAGACCTTAAACTGCTGGCTTTGAAGCTGACCATACGAATCAAAGCTTCGGCTTTCCTGCACAACCCCCGCCTGGCTGGAAAGCCAATTGGGGGTCGTCTTTACGTTAAGCTGAGCGGAGCGTTCGCCGGGGTTCTCGGCAGGCTCTCGGTGGGCTCGACCGCTTGGGCTCAAGCGAATCAAGGATACGAGAGCAAAAGGGGCCGCGGGGAAGGTACGCCGACGTCACTTTGTTGGATCAGGCGGCTTCCCCTCGGGGCAGTTAGCCAGCCGCGATTCCGCGCGCCAGCGGTAGAAGCATTCCTGGAGAACCTTGGCGTAGACTTTCTCGCGGGCAGGTGGTTTGCCCGCTTCGCAAACGAACTCTCCCCTTACGTAGATCAGCGACATCGTTTTTTCATCTAGGAGGAACCATTCTTCTTCTGGCTCGCACACAATTTCGAAGGGCTGGCAGACGCTCCATATTCTGAGAAAGTCCGGTCCTTTTTCTTTTCTTGGGATGTCGTGTGCGCTTTCCTTCGAGCGTTCGAGAGTTTTGGGGTCGCACACGTTCATGATAACAGCCCATGCTTTCTCCAGCTCGCGGCGCTTTTCCAGGAGCTCTTCGATCGCATTCCATACGCTTTCGGGCGACCCACCTTCTGAGCAATGGCCCTGGGCCGCGAGAATATCCAAATCGTCACTGAAAAATAGGATAGAGAAGGTAGGACACACTTTAGCCAGAGGGGCAAACTCTTTGCCCGAACGAGAGAAAAAGTCGTTTTCCTTATTGTTCCTGAGGTATTCGTAAGAGAACTTCTCGCGACTGCAGGAATAGTGAGGTACTGCCAGAAGAACGGTTGCGAGTGTCGCCACAAGCCCAAGCCGACCGGGGGCCATCAGCCTTAAGAACGCATTCAGTTCCATCGCCCCACCTGTTCTAGGAACCTGCCTACTTCCTCTATTTCTTCCACGGCGAATAGCCCCTTTTGCTGCAGCAGCAAAAGCAGGTATTGCAGGGGTCGTTGGCTCCCATCATTGCGCAAAGGACCCCGGCAACATCTGCGTTCCAGTCGTCCTTTTCGGGATGTGTATTCGGATTTCTGTCGAGTAGGTCTTTGAGCTCTTTCGCACCACCGGCTGCGAGACTGCCAAATGGGCCACAATACTTGGCAATGAGGCACGAAATGACGCAATGCTTGAATTTGTCCGACCACGCTTCGGGGATAATTTGGACTAACTGATCGGCCACCCGTTTCGCACATGGAAGTTGGTCCATCGGCGCCGGAAACCCGGGAGAGACGATGCTCTTTCCCGCCGGGTCTGCCACATTCAACGGTTGGCCAGCGGCATAGTCAAACAAGTTCGTTCGATTCCATTCGATACCTAACGGGTCTTTACTCGTCCACCTCCCGACCTGCGGGTCGTAATCCCGGGCGCCGAACCTCACCAGCTTCGTGTGGTTGTCATAAAGGCCTCCAACAAAACCGAACGGCTGGAAGCCTGGGTTGGAATCAAACACCACGTTGCCCCAGGCGTCGTAGTGGAGCTCCTGCACGATTTGACCGGTTTGGGTGTCAATCACGAATCTTGGTGAGCCTAAATGGTCGTGCAAAACCCGATACGTTCTCCCTCCTTTCTCCATGACCTCCGGCACGTTGATTTGGTCGGCGTACGTGAACTTTGCCACCACCTGGTTTTGACCATCAAGCTCCGCCAGAATGCGCAGCTGATCGTCGTAAATGAAGCCCTGCACCAACGTGCCGTTGATCTTCTTGCCGATTCGGCGGTTTCTCCCGTCAATCACGTACTCGATTTCCATGCCGTTGTCCAAAATCACATGGCGAAGGTTGGCAAACACATCGTAATCGAAGTACTGGGACACGCTTCCTTGGCACTTGCTGATCAGCTCCCTGTTGGCCGTGTGGGTGAAGCTCAAATCGCCGTACTGAAGGAGCCGGTCCTGGTCATCGTAGCTGCCGGTGACTGCCGTCCCGTTCGGCTTCACCTCCATGACCCTGTTCCCATTCCCATCATAACTCCACTGCGTCAGAAGGGAAGACCCATCGGGGAGGATCTTCCTTTCCGACACAAGCCTTCCTGCCGGGTCATAGCCGTACTCGAAGCGGGTAATCCCCGAAGGACGCTCTTCGTTTTTGGCGGTGATCCTCCCCAGGTTGTCCCGCTCGTAGGTGATTTTGAGGATCGAAGCGCCCGAGACCTTAAACTCCTGGCTTTGCAGCTGCCCGTAGGCATCGAAGCTTCGGCTTTCCTGGACAACCCCCGCCTGGCTGGAAAGCCAAAAGCCGGTCTGGGGGTCGCGGGTGATGGCAAGGGGCCCTGCCTGGGTGAGAAGCCCGTCATTGTCATAAGAAAAGCTTGCAAGAAGTTGGCCGTTGAGCTTGAGCTGGGTCGCGGGGAACTCGCTGTTGTACACTCGCTCCAGACTTGCTTGCAAAGTGCCGGCAGAAGTTACCTTGATTTCAAGAAAGAGATCGTAAACTACCGCACGCACTCGAGACGCGCGGGGGCTAAACACTGCGCCGGCCCTCTCAAAGGGTTTTATAGTGCAAGAGGACCTTAAATGTGAATTCGTGCGCGACAAAACGGTGACCCTTCCAAGCTGGCCTGTATTTTTGTTGAAGTGCAAACTCTAACTCGCATTTCTCGAATAGGGGAGCAGGCGTTGATGGAAAGCGATAGACCACGCGGGCCCAGCGCGCCTGGCCATGGCGGTTAACCCACACTTCAAACTCAATAGAATGGGGCTTAACCGTTTCAATCTCGCGTTTTATTTGCGGAGACCGGAGGCAGTTTGAGTCTTGCTGGAGTGGACGAGGCACTTGAAGTTCTCCCTCGCGGTCCGGGTCCTTCTCCCATTCTTCAAGGAGTACCGCAGCGAGCAGTCCCTCCACGCTTTTTGGCTCCTCGGCCAGAAACCGCTCCAGGCATCTGCGTGCCCCTTCGCTATGGATTTCAGCTATCCACAGCAGCTCATTCCAACTCAGCTGGGCGCAGCCGCGGCTAAGCGCTGTGCGTGGTCTCGCGTGGCTCGACTGCCTTTCGGAGACGGTAGAATCCCCAAGCTGGAACACCAAAGCCAGAAGCCCACACAGGACGAACCGGTGCGACATTTGTATCAGAGGTACTGGTTTAGACACTCGATCTCGGTCGCATACGCGGGCAGCTCGTAAAAGCGCTCGATGTACGATTGCGACCAATGAAAGAGGTCATGCGGGCGCCGATCTATCACGTGAAACCATTCGTGGACGCACACGCAGAAATCGACACATGGGTCCCCTGAACAGTTAAATGTTGAGGGCGGCCAGGAAGAGACGTAAACATGCCATCCGGGAGGTAACTCCGGGGCAACCCTCGGCTTGCACTTTACCCCCGCAACGGTCTGCATTGAACCGCCTGCAGCCGCGGCTTCCGAAGCGCTAGACCCGCCTCTTGCGTACCAAGAGTACATTTGGAGAGCCTCCTGTAGGGACGCCCTTATTTTTCCCGGATCGCACTTCGGGCACTGCCCATCACCTTTTTGCGGGAGTTCGCCGCAGCCCGGTGGGTAATTGGGGCAAGGGCTTCCGCACGCAAACCCATTGCTGTCCACGAGGTTAACAGGCTCTGCGAGCGAGTAGCAAAACAAGTTAGGACCCGCACCACCGAAAAGCAGAGGATCCTTGCTCATCCACCTCCCCACCTGCGAGTCGTAGTCGCGGGCGCCAAAGCGCACCAGCTTGGTGCGGTTGTCGTAAAGCCCACCGGCAAAGCCGAACGGTTGGAAGCCGGGGTTGGAATCGTAGGTGATGTTGCCCCAGGCGTCGTAGTGGAGCTCTTGGGCGATTTCGACGGTTTGGGTGTCAATGACGAACCGTGGGCTTCCAAGGTGATCGTGCAAAATCCGATAGGTTCTCCCTCCTTTCTCCAGCACCTCCGGTACTTTGGTGTGGTCGGCGTAGATGAAGCGGGAAACCACCTGGTTGCTTCCATCGAGTTCAGCCACGATGGGAAGCTGATCATCGTAAATGAAGCCCTGCACCAACGTGCCGTTGATTTTTTTGCCGATTCTGCGGTTTCTCCCGTCAACCACGTACTCGATTTCCATGCCGTTGTCCAAAATGACATGCCTTAGGTTGCCAAACACATCGTAATCGAAGTACTGGCAAACCGACCCCTGGCACTTGGAAATCAGCTCCCCATTGGCCGTGTAGGTGAAGGTGTAGTCGCCGTACTGAAGGAGCCGGTACTGGTCGTCGTAGCTCGCCGGGACCACGGAGCGGTTTGCCTTCACTTCCATCGTCACGTTCTCACCAAAATGATAACGCGTCCGCACCAAGGAGAAGTGGGCGTGGTGGTGGTTTCATCGGAGTGCGAAGCGTGGTGGGGCGGCGGCGATGCGGCCGTCAGGGCGTGGGTGTGCGGTGGACCACCTGGGTGCCGGCCAGGAGGTCGTGGAGGGTACGGCGATCGGGGCGGAAAAACACCATGAGAAAACCGACGCCGAAGGTGAGGCCGGTGGCCACACAGGCCAGCGCCCGCAGCCAGGCCCGCGCGTAGCCCACCGGCTGGCGGAAGAGGTTGTCCACAAGGCGCAGGCCCAAAAGGCGCATGCCCGGGGTTCCCCCCCGCCGTGCCCAACCGTGAATCCAGTAGTACCAGGCGTAAATCACCCAAAGGGCGCCGCAGCCACCGGCCACGAAGGCTTTGGTGGTCATGCTGGGGGGGAGGGTTTCGGGCCGCAGGAGGAAGCTTTCCGCTGCCAGCATGGTGAGAAGCGGCAGGAACGGAACGAGAGAGCCCAGGACAAACAAGCCGAGGTCCAACCCCAGAGCCGCCAGCCGCCAGAGGGGTGAGGCCGGCGGCGAGGTGACCAGGCCCACGGTGTAGTCCCAGGTCGCTTCCGGGATGGGCGCGGGGCGCGCTCCGGAGCTTGCCACCGCGCCGGTGGGTCCTTCCAGGGCAGCCTTCACCGCACCGAAGCGAACCTGGTCCCCGGCTCTGACCCGCTGGCGCTCCACGACGCGCTGGCCGTTGAGGAACGTGCCGTTGGAGGAACCCAGGTCCTCCAGGACCCAGCCGTCTTCCTCCCAAACGAAGGCGGCGTGGAGGCGGGAAACCGTGTCCTCCCGCAGGCGAACGTCGCAGGAGCGGCTGCGCCCCACCACCACCCGCGGGGGCTCTAGCGGAAACGCCGCTTCTCCCACCCGGAGCTTCCAGCCCATGGTGTTAGAAGGGGGAGATACCACCGCGGTCATTGTGGATGAGCCAAAGGCCGGAATAGGCCCGCATGAGGCGGAAGCGGGAACGGTAAAGGCGCTCGAGATGCTCGGTTTCTCCGCGGTAAAGGGCGTCCTCAATGAGCCACGCAAAGCGCCGGTCCATTTCTGATGCCCGTTGCAGGGTTTGGGTGGCCTGCTCTAGGAGCTCGGCCAGGCGTTCGGAGCTGCGTTTGGAAAGCCGGTCAATTTCCCGGGCTTCTTCGTCGGCTTTGATGCGGAGGGCAGCGGCCAGGGCAAAGAGCTTCTTTCGCTCGGAGTCGAGGTCACCTTCGCTCACCTCGCCGCTGGCCAGGGCCAAACAAGCCTCCACCTCCCAGGGTTCCAGGCGCAGGGCCACCACCTCCCGGGCCTGGGCGAGCTGCCCCGGGGGACGGTCTTTGCCTGCCAGCTCCAGGGCAAAGAGGATCTTGCTCAGGTACTCGTGGAGCAGAGGATCGGCCACCACGGGAACCGGGGCGGCGACAGCGGCACGAACGGGCGGTGCCGCCGACTCCTCCAGCTCCTCCGCTCCGGCGGGAGCTGCCGAACGGGGAGGTGCCACCCCTGGATGCTGGCTGTCGAACTGCTCGATGATGCCGTTGAGGCTTTGGCGCAGGGCTTGGATGTCCTCGGTGCGCAGGTTGTCCTCCTGGCGGGCCTGCTCGAACCGCTGCCGGGTCTGGGTGAAGGTCTCGATGGCCTCCCGGAGTTCCGGCGTGACCACCTCGGGGTTGCGCTCCAGTTGCCGGGCCAGCTCCATGACCCGGTTGGTGTCCTCAAGGATGGAGGCTTCCTCTTCCTCCCACAGGAGGCGGAAGCGGTTTTTGATGGCCACGGTGCTTTCCATGAGCGCCGGAAGCAAGCGGGGGTGGAGCAAGGAGGCTCCCAGGCGGCGTTTCAGGTTGCGGAAGCGGTCCAGGCTGCCGCTGGCCATGAGCTCGCTGAAGGTCCTTTTGGCCAGAATCTCCGACCGGAGCTCCAGGATCGCCTCCAGGAGGATTTCCACCTCTCGGTCCGGGATCTCAGGAACCGGCCTTCCGGCCAAAAGCGGCTTCACCAGCCTTTCCAGCTCGTGGCGCTCCCGGGACAGGAAGCCGCCCTCGGCTCTGGGGATTTCCGCAAGGCGCGTGAAGAGCACGTCCAGCTTGTCCAGCACGTCGCCTTCCAGCTCCGGGGCGTCCAGGTAAAACTTGATGACGGCCAAAAGCACCTTTTCGTCGCGGGTGCTTAAGCGGTCAAAGAAGCGGCGCAGGAGGGAAGGGGAAACCGCCTGATCGGCTTCCCGCAGCTTGCCGTCGGTAAGCTCGGCGTGCAGCTCTACCTTTTCGATGAGGCGAAGAACCGAGGTGGTGTCGGGGTTGTTGAGGTTTTCTGCCACTTCCTTCAGCCGGTCGAAGGTTTCGCGAAACTCCAGCTCAGGGGGCGGGACGTCGTGCTTGAGGTGTTTGTGCAAGCCTTGCAGGAGCTGATAAAACGTCCACTGCGCGCGGCACCGGTCCGCAAGCTTGATGTATCGCTGGTTGAGCTCGGCGAAGCTCGCTACGCTCACGGTAATCTTCCTTACACCAAGATTATAGGCTTGCAACGGCAAGCGCAAGATGCGCGCAGGCCCAGCGGAGTGTGCAGCAGCGGCTAGGGCCCGCTTAATGGGGCAAGATCGCCCGAAAATCCGGCATAATGCGCGGTTGGTGGACGGGGGTACTATGCTGAAACGCCGCGTGGTGACAAAGCAAGAGCTGGACGGCATCCTTGAGCGTTTGGCGGACGAGATCAACCGCGATTTGGAGGGCAAGGATCCTGTGTTTGTGGGGGTCCTCAAGGGGGCCGTGTACTTTTTCACCGCCCTCACTCAGCGCCTTACCCGCTCGGTAGCGGTGGATTTCATCCAGGTTTCCTCCTACGGGGCTTCCACCAGCTCCTCGGGCATGGTGACACTCATCAAGGACCTCACCGTGGACATTGCCGGGAAGGACGTGTACGTGGTGGAGGACATCGTGGACACCGGCATTACCCTGGTGGACGTGCTGGCCCTCATTGCCGCCCGGCACCCCCGATCCTTAAAGGTGGTGGCGCTGCTGTCCAAGCCTTCCCGCCGCAAGCGGGAAGTGCCCGTGGATTTCGTGGGTATGGAAATCCCGGACGTCTTTGTGGTGGGCTTTGGCCTTGACTTTGCCGAGCAGTTCCGTAACCTTCCGGAGATTTGGGAGTTCGCGATGGAAGAAGGAGGCTAGCGATGGCCGCGATGCTTTTCCCGGTGACAACCGCTGAGGCTCCCCAAGCCATTGGCCCTTACAGCCAAGCGGTGCGCGCCGGTAACTTGCTTTTCGTTTCCGGGCAAATCCCCCTTCCGCCGGACGGGGGTCCCATGCCCGAAAGCTTTGCCGATCAGGCCCGGCAGGCTCTGGCCAACTTGGCAGCCATCGTGCGGGCTGCGGGAGCCGATCTCAGCTCGGTGGCTAAGGTCAACGTGTACCTGGTGGATTTGGGGCAGTTTTCGCTTTTCAACGAGATTTACGCCCAGGTTTTTGGTGAGCACCGTCCGGCCCGGGCGGTGGTGCAGGTGGCCGCCCTGCCCCGCGGCGCGCAGGTGGAAGTGGAGGCGGTGGCGGTGCTATGAACCGAGATTTCTCATCGCTTTCGGTGTTGATCCGGGGAGCGGGGGAGCTGGGCAGCGCGGTGGCGGTGCACCTGGCCCGCCACGGGTTTGATCGCATCCTGCTGGTGGAGCTGCCGTTCCCCAAAGCGGTGCGGCGCAACGTGTGCTTTTCCGAGGCGGTCTTCGAGCACTCCAAAACCGTAGATGGGGTCACCGCCCGCCTGGTGATGGACCTCCGGGAGGTACCGGCGGTGCACGCCCGCGGCGACGTGGCCATTACCACCTTCCCTTTGGAGAGCGTGTTGCGGGCGTGGCCCCCCGATGTTTACGTGGAAGCGGCCATGCTCCGCCACAACTGGGGGCTCACGCCGGAGCTGGCACCCCTGGTGATTGCTCTGGGCCCCGGCTATCAGGCCGGCCGGGACTGCCACGTGGTGGTGGAAACCGTGCGGGGGCCTCACCTTGGCCGCATCCTGGAGGACGGCGAGGAGCTTGACCCTGAGCCGCCGGCGGAAATCATGGGTTACAGCCAGGAGCGGGTCATCAAGGCGCAGTACCGGGGGATCTTCCACACCTCCCGGCAAATTGGCGACCGGGTGCAGCAGGGGGAAAAGATCGGCTTCATTTCGCTTTTGGTGCTGCGGGAGGACCTTTACCGCGGGGTTCCGGTGGACGACGACTTCCCCATTGTGGCGCGGATTTCCGGGGTGATTCGCGGGCTTTTGCGGGATAGCGTGCCGGTGGAAGTGGGGGACAAGATCGGCGACATTGATCCCCGCGGGGTCACCGACGATCTGGAGCACATCTCGGACAAAGCCCGAAGGGTGGCCGAGGGCGTCCTGGAAGCCATCGTTCTCAACAAACCCGCCACCGCTCCGGCGGGCAAGCTGGGCGTGCGGTGACCAACGACGGGGTGCCGAAGAAAGTCGTGGTGGCCCTGGGGGGCGGTGGCATGCGCGGTGTGGCCCACCTGGGGGTGCTCCAGGTGTTGGCCGAAAGGGGCATCGAGGTGGTGGGGATGGCCGGCACCTCCTCGGGGGCGCTTTTGGGCGCCCTGTGGCTCACCTTGGGACCGGGCTCCGTGGATCGGGTGCGGGGTTTTGTGAGCTCGGGGCGGGCTCGCCGCATGCCGGATTTCCACGAGTTAGGGCAGGGTCACCTCTGGCAGAGAGCGAAGCTGGCGATTCAGGTGCTTCATGTTTTGCTGCGGAAGGCCTTGCTTTCCGAAGCGCAAATGCTGGATTACGTCCGCTTTTTCCTTCCCGAAACGCCGATTGAAGCGCTTCCCGTGCCGTTTGTGGCGGTGGCCACCGATACCCTCACCGGCGAGGAGGTTTGGCTTTCGAGGGGTTCGCTGGTCCGTGCGGTGGCCGCCAGTTCCGCCATGCCGGGTTTGGTCAACCCCATTGCCGTGGAGGGGCGCTTCCTGCAGGACGGCGGGGCGGTGGCGGAAATCCCGGTACGGGCGGCCCGTAGCCTGGGCTCCCCGGTTTTGGCGGTGGAGGTGAGCGAGGGCTTGCCGGTGGGCTATCCCGGCAAGGACGGGGTGGCCCGGGCCATGCTGCGGGCCGCGGCCATGGGCTGGCAGGCCCTGCGCCAGCGCCTTCTGGCGGAGGCGGACTTCGTCATTGCCCCCAGGGTCAACCACCTCCACTGGGCCGATTACCATGCGGTGGAGGAAGCGGTGCAGGCCGGGCGGGAAGCCGCTCAAGCCTTTTTTTCGCGGTTTGACCCGGGGACCGAAGCAGCGTGAAGGACGGGCGCTTTCGGCTCTGGCTTTTGGCAACTGCCGGCGGGGTTTTGACGGCCTTGGCCCTTCCCCGCTGGCACTGGCTGTGGGCGTTGCCACTGGCGGCGGTAGCTTTGGTGGCGGTTCTCCAGCAAGTTCCCCCAAAGAAGGCTTTTTTCTTCGGCTTCTGGGCCGGGTTTTGCCATTGGGTTTTGGCGGTGAGCTGGGTGACCGAGGTCATGACCCGGTACGGGCACCTTTCGGGGGTTTTGGCCTTTGTGGCGTTGGCGGCCATGAGTGCCATTCTGGGGGCTTTTTGGGGCCTGGCCTTCTGGGCGGCAGCGCGGGCGGGGGAGCGCTGGGGTTGGGCGGTGCTGGCGTTGGGTTTGGCGGCGGGGGAAATGGCCCAGGGTTTGCCGCCCTTCAACTTTCCCTGGAACCCGCTGGTGGCTTCTCTGGTCCCCTGGCCCACGCTTTTGGCTCCGGTGGCGGTTTTGGGGGCAACCACCTACGGTTTGCTCCTCCGGCTTGTGCTCTTTGCCGCGGCCTTTGGCGTTTTGGCCAAAGACCGCCGGGGTTTTCGCTGGGCTTTTTTGGGCTTGGGGCTCTTGCTGGCTTGTGGGCTGGCTGCCCCGGGTTTTCAAGCGAGCGGTAAGCCGGTGAGGGCCTTTGCGGTGCAGCCCAACGTGCCGTTGGAGGTGCGGTGGGAGGGCGAGAACCTCCAGACCATCGAAAGCTGGGTGTGGGGGCTTTCCAAACAGGCGGTGGAAGAAGGGGCGCAGTGGGTGGTTTGGCCGGAAAGCGCGGTCCCGCGCCTTGTGGAGCGAGACCAGGACTACCGAGCTTCGCTGGCGGCCTTTGCCAGGGACCACGGAGTTTGGCTTACGCTCAACTCCGTTGGCTTTGGTGAGCGGGAAAGCTTCTACAACTCCATGTACGTGGTGGCTCCCGAAGGGACAATAGCCCGCTACGACAAGGTGCACCTGGTGCCCTTTGGCGAGTACGTACCGCTTTTGGGGCGCATTGCGTTCCTCCGGCCCCTGGTGCGGGAGGTGGGAGGCTTTACTCCGGGAAGGGAAGCCCACGTGCTTCCCGGTCCGGAAGGGTTTTTGGGAGGGGCGGTTTGCTACGAGGTGGCGTTTCCACTTCACGTTGCCGAGCAGGTGCGCAAAGGGGCCGGGATGCTGGTGACCGTCACCAACGACGGCTGGTATGGCGATTCAGCGGCGCCTTACCAGCATTTGGTGCTGGCAATTTTGCGCGCCGCGGAAAACCGCCGCTTTCTGGTGAGGGCCGCCAACACCGGCATTTCCGCCATCGTGGACCCCTACGGCCGGGTGCTTCAGAAGCTCCCCCTGGGCCAGCGGGGGGTCATTGGGGAGAGCGTGGTTCCCGGCGCGGGCCTTACCCCTGCTGCCCGTTTTGCCCCGTGGCTGCACCTTTTGCCGGTTTCGGGATTTTGTCTTGTTATACTGGCGCAGGCGTGGGCTTCCTTTGCTTCGCGAAGGCGCATGTCCCGCGCCTGAGGTGCCTATGCTTGAAGAAAAACTGGCGAAGGTTTCGGAGCTGAAGGAGGAAATCCAAAAGCTGCGGGGGTACCTTTGACGCCCCTCGGCTGGCCAGCCAACTGGCAGAGCTAAGCCAAAAAACCCAACAACCGGACTTCTGGCAGGACCGGGAAAAGGCGCGGGAGATCATGCAAAACGTGCGCTCCCTGGAGGCCAAGCTGGGGAGCGACCGCTTTTTAGCCGAGGCGCTGGAGGAGCTGGAGGTCCTGGAGGAGCTGGCGGAAGAGGATCCGGCGGTAGAGGAGGAGCTGGCTAAAGCCATTGCCCGCATTGAGCCGCGGCTTTCCCGCTTGGCCTTAGAGCTCACGATGACCGGCGAATACGACGCCAACAACGCCTACCTGGAAATTCACCCCGGTGCCGGCGGTACCGAGTCGGCAGACTGGGCCAACATGCTCCTGCGCATGTACCTGCGGTGGTGCGAGCGGCGGGGTTTTGAAGCGCAAATCCTCGATGTGCAGGATGCCGAAGAGGCGGGCATTAAGTCGGCCACGGTGCTGGTGAAGGGGGAGTATGCCTACGGCTACCTGAAAGCGGAAAACGGCATTCACCGCCTGGTGCGCATTTCCCCCTTTGACGCCCAGGGGCGCCGCCACACCTCCTTTGCCTCGGTTCACGTTTACCCCGAGGTGGACGAGGAGGTGGAGGTGACCATTGACGAAAAGGACCTGCGCATTGACCGCTTTTGCGCTTCCGGTCCTGGCGGGCAAGGCGTCAACACCACCTATTCGGCGGTGCGGGTGACCCACCTTCCCACGGGCATCGTGGTGAGCTGCCAAAACGAGCGGTCGCAAATTAAAAACCTCGCCACCGCCATGAAGATCTTGAAGGCCCGCCTCTTTGAGCTGGAGCGGCAAAAGAAGGAGCAGGAGCTGGAGAAGATCAAAGGCCCCAAGAAGGACATTGCCTGGGGCAACCAGATCCGCTCCTACGTGCTGCAGCCTTACCGCCTGGTGAAGGACCTGCGCACCGGCTTTGAGGTGGGGGACGCCGATAGCGTGCTGGACGGCGACCTGGACGGGTTTATCGAAGCGTACCTTAAGCAGCAGGTGCTGGAAACCCAGAAGGCGTGAGGGCCTTGGAGGTAACCTGGAGCTCGCCGTTACCGCCCACCCGCTCGGGGGTGGCGGACTACGCCGATGAGCTTTTGCCGCATCTGGCCAGGCTTTGCCGCGTCACGGTCATCGAGCCGCCCGACGGCCGCCCCGAGGTGAGCTGGCGGGAAGAGGTCTCCTGGCAGGCGGCGGAAGCTCCGCCTCGCGGCCTGGAGTTGCTGCACCTGGGCAACAACCCCTACCACCTGTGGGTAGCCGCTCGGCTTCGGCGCTTGGGCGGTGTAGTGGTGCTGCACGATGCGGTGCTGCATCACCTGCTGGTGGAGGAGGCAGCCAGCACCGGCAACTGGCAGCGGTTTGCCGAAGAGCTTGCAGCGGTGGCCGGAAAGGCCGGTGAGGCGCTGGCATGGGCCCGCCGGTGGGGCTTTACCGGCCCTTTGGACCCGTTTTTGTTTCCGGCCCGCCCGGCTTACCTGCGCTACGCCCACGCCGTGCTGGTCCACAACCGAGCAGCCGAAAAAGCGGTAAAAACTGAGCTTCCGGGCTTGCCGGTGCGCCAGGTGCCGCTGGCGGTGGCGGCTTTGCCGGGCGAAGGTGGGGCTTTTCGAGAAAAGCTTGGCCTCAAAGACGGGGAGATCCTGGCGGTGCACTTGGGTTTTCTCACCCCGGCCAAGGGGCTTGGGGTGATCTTGCGGGCCCTGGTCATCGTGCAGGAACTGGGTTTGCCCGTGCGTTTGGTGGTGGTGGGGGAGGGCGCGGAGCAGGAGGAGCTTGCCGCCACGGTTCGCCAGCTGGGGCTTGCTTCGCAGGTGGTGCTTTTTGGCTACGCCAGCCGAAAGCAGCTGGGGGACATCCTGGCTGCCGCCGATGTGGGGCTGGTGCCGCGTTTTCCCACCGCCGGGGAAACTTCGGCGGCGGTTTTGCGGTTTTTGGCTTGCGGCAAGCCGGTGGTGGTGTGCGGCTATCAGCAGTTTCTGGAGTTTCCGCCGGAGGTGGCCTTGCGCATCCGTCCCGGCGGTGAGGGGGCGGTGGAGCTGGCCCGCTGGCTTGCCTACCTGGCCCGCAACCCCCAGGTGCTGGCGGAAAAGAAGCGCCTGGCGTACCGGGCTTGGCAGGATGGGGGACATGCCCCCGAGGTGGCCGCCGCCCGGCTTTTGGCGGCGGTGGAGGACATGGCCGCTACCCTGGAGAGAGAGGATCGCCGCAAGCGTGGAGAGAGCCGTGTGGTTTGAGGAAGTGGCTCGCAAGCTGGAAGCTCAGCCGGTGCGCCGCCTGCAGGTGCCGGAGGCCACGGCGGCGGCGGTTTTGGTGCCCCTTTACGTGGCCGGCGGCGAGCTCTGGGTGTTGCTCACCCGGCGAGCCGATCACCTCTTCCATCACCCTGGGCAGTACGCCTTCCCCGGGGGAGCCAAAGACGAGGAGGATCCCGACGAGGTGGCCACCGCCCTGCGGGAAGCCCGGGAAGAGCTGGGCATTCCCGAGGAGCAGGTGATGATCCTGGGCCATTTGGACGACCTCTTCACGGTGACGGGCTTTGTCATTTCGCCGGTGGTGGGGGCCATCCCGTACCCCCACGAGCTCAAGCCCGATCCCCGGGAGGTGGCGGCGGTGGTGCCGGTGCCCTTTTCGGTGATTGCCAACCCGCTGCTGGTGGAAGAGCAGGAGTTCACCTGGCAGGGCAAAACCCTGCGCTCGCCGGTTCTCCACTACGGTCCCCATCGGATTTGGGGAGCCACCGCCCGCATCCTGCAGGACTTGCTTTTCCGCCTTACCGGCGGGGAGGCGGGGGCGGTGGTGTAAGTGCGCCGTCCATGAGCTGTTGGGCTTTGCTGGCCTTTTCCGCCAGCACCACCGCTTCTTCCACGAAGGACGGAGCGCCTTTGAGATCCTGCGCTGCCTTTAGGGTTTCCAGCGCCGGCTGCCATTCCCTCAGCAAGAACTGGGTGTAGCCCAGAAGGTAGCGAATTCCCCCGTGGGTGGGGTAAAGCTTGACCAGGCGCTGCAACAGCTCCTTGGCCTCTTCGGTTTTCCCTGAGGCCAGGAAAGCCCGGGCGCGCAGCAGCTGCGCTTGCGGGTCGGGGTGATCGGGGCTTATGAGCTTCAAGGCTTCTGGACCTTGACGTTGCCTCACCAGGGCTTCCGCCAGGAAAAGCGCAAACTCCTGGCTTCCGGCCTTGGTGGCTTCCTTAAGGCGGGCTTCCCCGGCGGCCACATCGCCCACCGCCAGGTACGCCACCCCCAGCCAGCCGGTGGCCCAGGGGTCCTTGGGGCGCACCTGGAGGGCGCGCAGCAGATGGTTTACGGCTTCCTGGGGCTGACCCTCCATGAGCGCCAGCTGGGCTCGAGCCACCCGCGCCTGGTACAGGGTGCCGTTGGCCTTCAGGGCCTGGTCCAAAAAGTCCTTGGCCGAAGCGTAGTCCTCCAGGGTGGCGGCCAAAAGGCCGGCCGCAGCCAGAGCCCGGTCGTTAGTGGGGTCGAGGGTCACCGCTCGGCGGAAGGCATCCCGGGCGGCGGTGGGGCGCTGGCGGGCCAGCTCCAGCTCTCCCAGGGCCAGGAGCAGCTCGGGCTTTTCGTTGCCCATGAGGGCGGTTTGCAGCGCGCTGTAGGCTTCGTCGAAAAGGCCTGCATCCACGTAGGCTTGCGCCAGCACCTCAAAGGCGGGGATGCAGGAAGGAAGCGCATCCAAAACCCCCTGCAAAAGCGCAATGGCATCTTGCGGCTGGCCGGCTACCAAGAACTGCCGCGCCTGGCGGATCATTTCCAGCGGCACCACTGCGGTCCCGGGGGCGGCTTGCGCCACGGTGCGCAAGGCTTGGGCTCGGCCCCGTAGCCGCAGGGCCTCCTGCGGGCGGCCCAACCGGTCGAGGACGTCGGCTTCCAGCTCCAAAAGATCGGGGAGGGTGGCCGCGGGCTGGGTGGGTTCCATGGCTTTGGCTTCGGCCAGCAGCGCTTCCAGCGCAAAGGCATCCACGGCGCTGGCAAGCTTGGCCCGCAACGCCGGTAGCCCGCCGGCACCAACCCCTGCCCGGCTGGGGGTGGGGGCGGGACCGGGGCTTGCCAGCTGGCTTTTGACGCGGGCAAAGAGCGCCACGAAGTCGTCGGTGTATAGGTCGGGGATGATCTCCAAGTCCGGGGCGTCGTTGAGCGCCTGACGCAATGTTTGTTCGGCCTTGCTGCGGTTTTTTAAGGCGAAGAAGTACGTCCAGGCCAGCTTCACGCGAATTTCCGCGCGGCTTCTAGCGTCTTGGGTTTCTTCTGCGGCTTGCGTGAAAAGCTGTGCGGCCTTTTGCCACTGTCCCTGCCGGAAGGCCTCGTGGGCGCGGTCCAGGGTGGTTTGGGCTAAAAGCGAGGCGGCAAGGAAGACGCAAACCGGAAAAACCAGCAGCGCTCGTTTCATGACCTAGAGTTTACCGTTCTGGCCGGTAAATTCAAAGCGCCGCAGAAAAAGCCTAAGTGTTCTCCCTAGGAACTCCCACCTGGCCGGACCACCAAATCGGTGGGCGCGGTATCGGACACCACCACATCCGCTTCAAACCTGCCACCATCGGGCCAGGTGACCTCCACCCGGTGTCCCCCCACGGCCACCTTTTTCCCGCTCACCGGCAAGCTGCCCAGGGGCTTGCCGTCGAGAAAAACCTCCGCCCCGCGGATGGGGACGTCCATGTCCGGAACCACGTTAAGCAAGCCAAAACGCGGCAGGTCAAAAACCAACCGCGGCTGGTCGGGCTTGACTTCCACCTCTTCGCTGCGGTCCAAAAAGCCAGCAATGCGCAACCGGAAGCGGTGGGGGCCTGGGGTGAGCGGCAGGGTGGTGCTGGCAACGCGGCCCAGGGGCTTGCCGTCCACCTCCACCTCGGCGGGAGGCGTGACCACCAGCTCCACGTTGACGGTTTGGGGGGCGGGAAGCGGGGTGGGGGTGGCCGGTGGTGGGGAAGGCTTAGGTGCCGGTGTGGCTGGCACTTGCGCTACCGATGACTGGTCTTTCCCCCCCACCAGCAAAAAGTAGCCCCCTCCCGCCAACACCAGGACGGCTCCTACCACGGCATAAGCCCAGGGGATGCGGCGCTGGGCCGGGCGCACCGGTTCGGTGGGATAGTGCTCCAGCGGGGCGGCAGAAAGCTGCGTGGCGCTGGTGATCTCCAGTGGGCTATGGCCGGCCAGGCGGGCCAGTTCCGAGCGCACGATGGCGGTGGTGGTTTCGGCACGGGGACCTGCGCTGGGAAGCTCCTGAAACACCAGCTTGAGTTCCCGGGCAAAGTCCCGAACGTTGGCGAAGCGCTTGGCGGGATCCTTGGCCAGGCACTTGAGGATGGCCTTCTCCAGGCGCTCCGGGCAGTTCTTGTTGCGCTGTCGGGGCGGTACCGGCTCCTGGTTGAGGATCTGGTAAATGATGTTGGAGAGGTTGGGGCCGGCAAAGGGGCGCACACCCGTGACCATTTCGTAGGCCATGACCCCCAGCGCAAAGATGTCGCTGCGGTGGTCAATAGGCTTGCCCGAAAGCTGCTCGGGGGAAAGGTAACCCGCGGTGCCCAAGGCCACTCCCGTTTGGGTGAGGCGGCTTTCGCTTTGCAGGGACTTGGCAATGCCAAAGTCCATAATCTTCACCGTGCCGTCTTCCAAAACGCGGACGTTGGCGGGCTTGATGTCGCGGTGCACCACCCCCCGGGAGTGGGCGTACTCGAGGCCCGCACAAACCTGCAGCAGGATGGCCAGCGTGGCCTGGAGGGTGAGGGGCTGCTTGCCCATGAGCTCGTCGAGATCCACCCCGGAGAGGAACTCCTGCACGAAGTAAGGGGTGTCGTTTTCCACCCCGAAGTCGTAAATCATGGTGATGTTGGGGTGCTGGAGGTTGCCTGCCAGCTGAGCCTCGCGGAAAAACCGCTGGGTGGTTTCCGGGTCCGTGGCGTTGCAGGTCTTTAGCGCGACCCACCGTTGGATATAGGGGTCCCAAGCCTTGTACACCACGCCAAAACCACCCATGCCAATTTGTTCGGCGATTTCGTACTTACCAATCCTAGTCACAGTGCCCATCCTGGTCTCTTACTCTACCGCTTTTGCATTCCAAGGGGAAGCCGGGGTGGCAAGGCGGGCACGCAACGTTTTGGGGGCTGGTCAGGGCCATGACCGCCCCGTAATGGGACGTCAGAGCTCGTGTTACGCTTGGAGCGTGCTTTGGGTGGCTTTGCTTTCGCTGCTTCTGGCCGCGTGTAAACCCGGTCTTCCGGGAAAAGCGACGCCCGCCCCCACCCCCACAGCCGCGGAGGTTGCCGAGGGCTGGGTGCTGACCCCTGAGGATATGGAGCTTTACCTGGCGGTGAAGCGCAAGGCCCTTTCCCGTCTGGAGGAAGCGCTGGACCGCCTGCAAACGTCGGGGGGCGATCCGGTACGGGAGCTGGCCGAGCTCACGGTGGTGGAGCGGGAGGCGGCCCGCGCTTTGGGGGCCGACCCCCAGAAGTTTGCGCGGATCCAGGAGGCGGTGTCGCGGCTGGTGACCCTGAAGGGGCGCGAGGAGGAAAGCTTGCGGCTGGAGCAGGAGCTCCAGCGAAACCTGGAGGAGCTGGAAAAGCTTAAGGAAAACACCAAAGACCCCGCTGCCAGCCAGTTTCTTGAAGCACAACTGAAGGCTTTACGCGGGGAGCTTGCCAAGCTAGCCACGGAGCGCCGGCAAATAGGTGGGGAGCAGGAGCAGCTGCAGCTTTTATCCCGTTTCCGGCTGGAGATGGCCCAGCTTCAAGCCCGCCAGGATAGGCTGGCCCGGCGCATTCGCGAGGCCATGGCGGCGAGCGGAAAGCCCAAAAGCGGACGCTAAGCGGGAGGCACCAGCTTTCCCGCTTGCGTCAGGAAGAACGAGAGAAGCTCAAGGTTAATCTTCAAATCCACATTCTTGAGCTTGACCTCAGGGTGCCCCTTAAGCTGGGTGGGGGCAAAGTTCAGCACCGCTTGTACCCCGGCTTCCACGAGGGCATCGAAGACCTTTTGCGCCGCCGCTGCGGGCACTGTAATGATTCCAATGTGCACATTCCGTTCTTTCACAATGTCAGGCAAAAACTTGACATCCTCCACCACCAAACCGCCAGGGATTTGCGCGCCAATTCGCTTGGGGTCGTTGTCCAGGATGCCCACAATGCGAAAACCCCCGGTGTTGAAGCCTGAGTAGTGGGCCAGGGCGGTCCCCAGGTTGCCGGCGCCGACAATAAGCGCGTGTCGCTCCTCGTTGAGGCCCAGGATGTTCACCAGGTGTTCCTTGAGCTGCGCCACGTTGTAGCCCACGCCGCGGATCCCGAACTCACCGAAGTACGCCAGGTCCTTGCGGATTTGCGCGGAGTTGAGGTGGAAACGATCGGCCAGCTCCTGCGAGGACACCGTAAGAACCCCTTCCTGCTCCAGCTGGTCGAGGCATCGGAGGTAAACGGAAAGCCGGTTAATGGTGAGCTCCGAAATGCTTTCCACCGGGATGTAGCGCTTGAAGGCCATGTGTCACCTCCCCAAAAGCCCAGCTGCCTCCTGCGCAAGCTGCACCAGCGTTTGCGGGAAGACCCCCAACAGCACAATCGCCAGCACGCAAACCACCGACAACGCCTTCACTGCAAACGGCTCGCTGAACGCCGGCTTGCGCTTCGGTAAAGGCTTCATGTAGAGATAGTACACCACACGTACGTAATAGAAAACTGACACCAGGCTCGCCAGCACCCCCACCACCGCAAGCCACACCATTTGGGCGTTCACGGCCGCGCGGAACACCAGGAACTTACCCACAAAGCCCACGGTGGGAGGGATGCCGGCCAGGGCAAACATGGCAAGGCTCAGGGCAAAGGACACCACCGGCCGCTCCCAACCCTGTCCGGCAAGATCGTTGATGAGGTGCGGCTCCTCCTCGCTTTCGGAAAAAGCCGAAACCGCGGCAAAGGCGGCAATGTTCATGAAGGTGTAAGCCGCGAGGTAAACCAGCACGCCAGCCACGCCGTCAGCACCGAAAGCCACCAACCCCACCAGCGCGTACCCCATGTGGGCGATACCCGAGTAGGCAAGCATGCGCTTGATGTCCCTCTGGGCAATGGCCGCCAGGTTCCCCAACACCATGGAGCCCACCGCCAGCGCTGCCAGAGCCGCGGTCCAGCGGGGGGTAAGCAGCTGCGGGTTCACGTAAGCCACCACCCGCGCCAGCACCACCAGGGCGGCGCCCTTGGGCACCACCGAGAGGAAGGCGGTTACCGGTGTGGGCGAGCCCTGGTACACGTCGGGTGCCCAGGCGTGGAAGGGGAAGAGGGCAAGCTTGAAGGCCAAAGCTGAAGCTAGGAGAGCGAGGGCAAGGGTGGCGAGGGTGCTGTTGGGGATGCCCTGCTGGGCCAGAGCCGGGAAGGAAAGCGTTCCGGCGGCACCGTAAAGCAACGCCGCACCAAAGAGAAAGACCGCCGAGGAAAAGGCCCCCACCACCAGATACTTCCACCCCGCTTCCAGGGACAGGATGTTTTGGCGGTGGAACGCGTTGAGCACGTAAAGGGCAATGGACAAGAGCTCCAGCCCCACAAAAACCACCAGCAGGTGGTTGGCTTTGGCCATGGTCATGGCCCCCACCGCTGCCCACAGCAAAAGCCCGAAGTACTCCCCGTAACGGGCATTGGTGCGGGAAAGGTAGGGGTCGGCCATGAGCAACGCCAAACCGCAGGCCACCAGGATGTAGGTGTCCACGAAGCGCCCCAGGCTATCCACCGCCAGCACCCCTTCCCACACCGCGCCTGGAATACCGATGGACCAGCGGGTCACCAGGGCCAGCAAAACCCCGCCCAGCGTCACCCACGAGAACGCCGGTCGCAGGCGCGGGACAAAGGCATCCAAAAGCACCAGGATGCCGCCGAGGAGCACCAAAATGATTTCCGGAGCAATGCTTTCAAGCCAGAGGGAAATCAAGGCTAGCCTCCAATGAGCTTTTGTACGGCCTTTTCAGATAGGGAAAGGAACGTGGTGGGGTGAACCCCAATCCATACCATGAACACCGCCAAAGGCGCAAAGCTTGCCAGCTCCCGCCAGGTCATATCGGTAAGGGAGCGGTTTTCCTCGTGGGTGAGCGCGTTCCAGAACACCCGCTGCACCAGGCTCAGCATGTACACCGCGCCCAGGATCACGCCGGTGGCGCCCAAAGCCGCGGCCAGCGGGCGGGTCTGGTAGGTGCCCAGGAGAATGAGAAACTCGCCCACGAAGCCGTTAAGCCCGGGCAAGCCAATGGAGGCCAAGGTGGCCAAAAGGAAGGTCCCGGTGTACACCGGCATCACCGCAGCCAAACCGCCGTAGTCCTCAATCATGCGGGTGTGACGCCGGTCGTAAACTACCCCCACCAGCAAGAACAGGGCGCCGGTGGAAAGCCCGTGGTTGATCATCTGCAGCAGCGCCCCTTGGGTTGCGGTGACGCCTCCGGCAAACAACCCGAGGATGATAAAGCCCATGTGCGACACGGAGGAAAAAGCCACCAGGCGCTTCATGTCCTTTTGCGCCCAGGACACCAAAGCCCCGTAAACGATGGCAATCACCGCGAGGGCGATAAACAAACCCTGGGCCTTTACCCATGCCTCAGGGAACAAGGCCCGGTTGAAGCGCAGAAGACCGTAGGTTCCGAGCTTGAGGAGCACACCGGCCAGGATAATGGAGCCACCGGTAGGCGCTTCCGTATGGGCATCGGGAAGCCAGGTGTGCAGCGGCCATACCGGCACCTTGATGGCAAAAGCCAGGGCGAAGGCGGCAAAAGCCAGCATTTGTGGGGAATGCCAAAAGCCCTCAGCCATGGGCAAACGCAACGCAAGCCAATCGCTGTAGGCAAAGGACAGCGCCCCAAACTGGGCCTTGTACTGGAAGGCCATGTAGAGGATGGCCACCAGCATCAGGAGGCTTCCCGCCAGGGTAAAGAGCACAAACTTGACCGCCGCGTAAATCCGCCTCTCCCCGCCCCACACGCCGATGATGAAGTACATGGGCACGAGCATGAGCTCCCAGAACACGTAGAAAAGGAACATGTCGGTGGCGAGGAAGGCGCCAAGCACACCGGTCTCCAACAGCAGCATGGCCACCACGTAGCCCTTCACCTTGTCCTTAATGGAACCCCAGGAGGAGAGGAAAACCACAGGCTGCAAGAGGGCGGTGAGCAGCACCAAAAGCAACGAGATGCCGTCAACCTCCACGCGATAACTAATGCCAAGGCTGGGAAGCCAACTGGCGGACTCGGTGAGCTGAAAGCCGCCCTGGTTGGGATCGAAGCGGTCCAGGACCACGGCTGCCAAAACCAAAGTCACCAGCGAAGCCACCAGGGAAACCCACCGGTGCAACGAAACCGCCCGGGAGGGCATCAAAAGCAGCAGGAGGCCAACCACCCCCGGGAGGAAGATCATGGTGGAAAGCGGATGGGTGAGGAAGTCCACGGACGCACCTCCCTACAGCACGAGCCAGGCGGCCAGGGCCGCTGCTCCCGCCAAAATCCAAAGGGCATAGTTGCGAACGTTGCCGGTCTGGAAAAAGCGCAGGAAATCACCGGTGATTTCCGTAAAAAACGCCAAAGCGTTGAGCGTGCCGTCAATGGCCACGGTATCAATGCCCTTCCAGGCAAAGTACGAGGTCCGCTCCAGGGGCTTGACGATGGCGGCCCCATAAAGCTCATCCACGTAGTACTTGTTGGCCACCAGCTGGTACAGGCGGGGGAAACGCTCTGCGAAGCTGCGGGGCACGGCAAAAGCCTGCTCGCCGGTGTAAAAGCGCGTGGCCAGGTAAATCCCCAGCACCGCCACCCCCACCGAAAGCAGGATGAGCGCCCACTCCAAACCGAGACCCACGTGCCCCACCTCCACCACCGGCGCCGTCTCGTGCAGGAAGTGCTCGAAGAGGTTCACATCCGCCCCGAACGTCAACGCCTTGCCAACGCCCACAAAACCCACCACCACCGAGCCCACGCCCAAAATCCG
>NZ_JMFG01000007.1 GCF_000687145.1 Thermoanaerobaculum aquaticum | reverse complement strand
CGGCTGGAGGTGGGTTACGGCCTGGAGTCCGTACTCACCGACGCCACCTGCCGGCGAATCCTGGACAACCTGGTGCGGCCCCACTTTCGCGCCGGCCGATTCGATGCCGGTGTGGAAGAAGCTGTAGCTGCCGTGGCCGCCCTAATTTCCGGGGAAAAGCAGGTGAACCAGGTGGTGCCAAAAAAACGCTCTGCTCAGAACGCTCCCTGGTACTTCAGGGTTTTCATCTTTCTCATTGGTGCCGCAGCCCTCACGCCCTTTACCCTCCGAGCGCTCTTTGCCCAGGGCTTTCACAGCTGGTACACCTGGTTTGTGCTGCTGCCGTTTTGGACCGCCCTTACCACGGTGGTTCAGCCCCATGCTGGCATCGTCGTGGGTGTGCTTTGGCTTTTGGGAGTGCCCATCGTCAAGGTGCTCGTGGGTCACAGCTCCTGGGGACGGCGGTTTCGGCGTCGCTATCCAGCGCTGGCCATGTTTGGCTCGGCATCACCCCGAGGCCGGGGGGCCTTTTGGAGCGGCGGCTTTTCCGGTGGTGGTGGCTCCTTTGGTGGGGGTGGTGCCTCCTCCAGCTGGTGAAGAAAGCCTTTCTAAATGCAAGCTCCTGGAGATCTTGCCGCCGTTGATGCGCTTGTTTGGCAGCTCAGACCCCACAGCTTTTCGGAACGTTGGGGTGAGGCTGGTCGTGCTCCAGGTGTGGATGTGGCTCTCCCGTAGGTGGCCCACCTTGGGTGCTTGCGAAAAGGCAGTCCACCCGAGCACCAACTCACCACAAAAAGGGAGATGTCTTGTGTGGTTTCTAAAGGTCCCGCACCACCATTTCGGGGTGTGACCGCAACCAGGCCAACATGCCCTCTAAAACCTCCAAAGGCTCCATCCGCCGTTCGGCGAGAAGAACCTGAAGCTTTTGGCCTGTGACCTTCTGGCATTCGTTGGTGAGAAGGCGCACTTCCGGACCGGGAGGATCGCCACCAATTGCCAGTACGCCGCCTCCATCGCTGCCATTGAACACGCTTTAGCGGAAAACCTCAAGCCTCCCGGGCAAACACCACCCGGCGGCCTTCGATGTGCCACCGGCGGGTGAGGAGCAGCCGCAGGGCCTGGGGGTAAGCGATGTGCTCCTGCTCCAGGATGCGGGCAGCCAGGGTTTCCGGGGTGTCGTCGTCCCGCACTTCCACCACCCGCTGCACCACGATGGGGCCACTGTCGCAGCCGGCATCCACCAGGTGCACGGTGCAACCTGAAACCTTGACCCCATACTCCCAGGCTTGCCGCTGGGCGTCCAGGCCGGGAAAGGCCGGCAGCAACGCCGGGTGAATGTTGAGGATGCGGTTGGGAAAAGCCGCCACAAATTGCGGGGAAAGCAAGCGCATGTAACCCGCCAAACAAACCCAATCCACCTGCGCCTGGTGCAGGGCGGCAAGCAAGTGCTTTTCGTGTTCTTCCCGGGCAAGCCCCTTGCTGGGAATGGCCACGGTCGGAACGCCCAGCTCCTGCGCTTTGGCAAGCCCCGGGGCTTCCGGTCGGTTGGAAACCACCAGCACGATTTCCGCCGGCACTTCCCCCCGCCGGCAGGCTTCCGCCAGGGCCAGGAAGTTGGAACCACGACCGGAAAGCAAAACGCCAACCCGGGCCTTAGCCAACGCGCTCCCCCACGAAACGCACACCGGCGCCTTCCACCACCCTCCCAATGATCCACCCGGGACCGTGCAGGACCAGGCGGGAAAGCACCTGTCCCACATGCTGTTCGCCCACCACCAGGATCATGCCCACGCCCAGGTTGAAGGTGCGGCGCATGTCCTCCTCGGGCACCTTCCCCGCCTGGCGGATGAGCCGGAAAACCGCCGGCTCGTCGAAGCTTTTAAGGTCAATTTCCGCTCCCAAATGCGGGGGCAAAGCCCGGGGCAGGTTATCGGGAATACCACCGCCGGTGATATGCGCTGCCGATTTAACAAGCCCTGCCTCCACCAGCGGCCACACCGCAGCAAAGTAAGACCGGTGCACCCTCAGGAGCTCCTCGCCCACCGTGCAGGCAAGCTCCGGGACGTAGCTGTCCACCGTAAGCTTGAGCGTCTCAAAAAACACCTTGCGAGCCAGGGAGTAGCCGTTGGTGTGCAGCCCGGAAGAAGGGAGCGCCACCAGGCTGTCCCCTGCGGCCACCCGGTTCCGATCCAAAAGCCGGTCCCGAAAAGCCAAACCCACGATGAACCCCGCCAGGTCGTACTCGCCGGGCCCATAAAACCCCGGCATTTCTGCGGTTTCCCCGCCCAGCAAAGCACACCCATGGACCTGACAGGCCCGGGCCATGCCGGAGACCAGCTCCACCACCACGTGCGGCTGGAGCTTGCCGGTAGCGAGGTAGTCCAGGAAAAACAGGGGCCGCGCCCCCTGCACCAGGATGTCGTTGACGCAGTGGTTCACCAGGTCTTCCCCCACGGTGTGGTGTTTTCCCGCCATTTGCGCCACCTTGAGCTTGGTGCCTACACCGTCGGCGGAAGCCACCAACACCGGGGCCTCGGGGTTTTCCGGCTGCAGGGTAAAAAGCCCGCCGAAGCTGCCGATTTCCGAAAGCACACCCGGCGTGAACGTGGCCCGGGCCAGCTCCTTGATGCGGGCCAGCGCCTGATCCTGCGCGTCAATGTCCACGCCGGCGTTCTTGTACGTGAGGCCGTTCTCCATGGCGGGGATGATACCCGAAGTCTCTTGATGGCCCGAGAAACAGGGCCAGCAGCGCTCGCTTGCCATTGCCACGCGGGCGGTTTGTCCCGGCTCAAGTGGACTGGAGCGAGTACCAGGTTTGCCCCGAACCTCCGGGAGGCAATCCCTGTAAGTAAGCGCCGGTTTGTGCTCAACGCGAAGAAAAAAGCGGCGGCCAAAAGGCCGCCGCTGGTGTCTGGCTTTCTGAGCCTCTACCGCTTGGGCGGGATGGTGGTGGGATCGTTGGTGCGGCTGTCCACCACCGAGCCGCTCACGCGAACGTTGCTGCCCTGCTTGACCGTCACACCGGCAAAGCCCCAACCCAGGTTGGGTTGGTTGGCGCGGTTCTTGAAGGGCTGGAGGTCCTGCACAACCTTGCCTGCGGGAACCGTAACGGTGTAGGTGGTAAGCGCCTGGCCGCTGTTGTTGTAAAGCGTGACCTCAATTTCCGCTGGGGTCGTGCCACCGTTGGTGAACTGCAAGTTGCTCCTGAACTTGCCCTCTTCCTGGCGCAGACCGATGAGCTCCGCGGTCATGCCCGCGCCGAGGCCGTAATCGCCAATGTGGCCATCCAGGAACTGGCCGAAGGTCCCTTCGCCGGTATCGGTGTAGGTGCGGCTCACCACGAACAACGGACGATCCGAGCAAACCTCCAGGGAACCCTTCCCTTGAATGTTCATGAGCGCCACCACGTCTTCGAACACCTTCTGTGAGGCGGCAGGAACGGTAGCGGTGGCTTCGTGCTTGTTTTCGTCGGTGTAGAGGTAGAACTTGACGGAAGCATCGTTGGAGGAGAGGTTGCGGGCCACCAGGTCGGTCCGCCACTGGCTTCCGGCCTCGCCGGCGGCATGGGCCGCCACTTCAACCCAGTACACGAACGGCGTGGTGCAGCTCACCGCACCGGCCCCGTTGCCGGGTCCACCGCCCTGCGCTCCCGAGGGCAAGGAACCCGCACCGGGCGGGAGCGTCTTCAGAGCCAGCAACGAGAGGTCCAGTGCCCGCATGACAAAGGAGGGGTTGTGGACGCCGTGGCTGCGGTCCAGCTCCACCATGAAGTAGTTCCAGCCGGCCTTGGCCACCGCCGGGTCGGCCACCCGCAGGATCTCCACGGCAGAACCGGTGGGGGGCACCACCTTCACGCTGTTCAGCGTGACCACGTCGAGGACGGTGTTGTCGGCAAGCGTCACCTGAATGGCTTGACGGCCGTGGCTCTCGGTGAGCTCCAGGTGCTTGATCTGGCCAATGCTGTTGATGGTGGCGAGGCCGCCAATGTCGATCTTCTTGCCCAAGGAGAGCTGAGCAGCCATGGCCTCCAGCAGCTTCCCTTCCACCGCAGCCCTGAGTTCTTCCATCTTGGCGGCCACCTTGGATTGCACGGCTTCGGCAGTCACCGCAGTATGGCAGTTGGAGCAGATGGTCTTGGAGGCGTAGAAGGTGTGGTTGGTGCCGCCGCGGTTGTAGGAAATGATGTCGGGCGGCGGAGTCTTTTCCATGTGGCAATCCACGCAGGTGTCCGGCAACATTGAGTGGTAGCCGGGGGTCCCCACTTCCACGAAGTACATGTTGCGACCCACCAGGATGTCGGTTTGGGGACCCTGGTGAGGTGCCCGGGCAACGTCAGCTAGGTTGTAGTGGGCATCGTCACGCAAGCCCCGGCGGCCGTTGTGGCACACCATGCAGAGAGCACCAGAGCCGGCGTTGGTCACCTTGAAGCCGGCGACCAGCGTTGGGGTTTCACCCATGACCCGCACCTTGGCGTTAGTGGTTGGCCCGCCGGAAGTGGTGCCCACGTCGTGCGGGTCGTGGCAGGTTTGGCAGGTTTGGGGGTGAACCTCTTCCGCGGTCCAGGTTACCTGCACCGAGGAACCCTGGAAGTTGTTCTTCGCCCAAGCCAAGAAGCCATTGCCGGTATGGCAGGGGGCGCAGGAACCGCTCATGCCCTCTTCACCGGCCAGCTCGTAGTTGGCGTGGCCGGAAAGCTGCCACTGCTGGAAGCGACCGTGGCGGGGCGGTTCACCGTGACAGTAGGCGCACACATCCGAGGACAGGCTGGTGCGGTAGGAACCACCCCGGGCATGGGCCTCGCTGTTTTGCGGGCCGTGGCAGTTCTCGCATTGAATGTTGGCGCGCTTCGCCACCTCCGGGAATTGCGCCAGGATTTGCGTCCAGTTGTTGGGACCGGTGTGGGTCAAAAGACCGGAGTTGAGGAAATCCTGCCACTTGTCGGCATCGTCAATGCCGCCGTTGTTCACCGAAGTGTCGTAACCCACGGTATGGCAGGACAAGCAGTTGACCCCGTAGTGGTCGTTGGTCTTCACGTTGCTGGTGAAGATTTCCGCGTGCCCGGATTCCTTCCACTGGGCAAACTGACCCAGAGGCGTTCCGGAAATGTGGCACCCGGTGCAGGCGGTGTCCGGGATGGGCCGCTCGTTGGCGTCCTGCCCGGTAATCACACCCCGCCACAGGCCGGCAATGATCTCCAGGGTCCGCACCTTGTTGCCCGCCAAATCGGTAATCGTCACCCTGTAGGTGCCGGGCACATCGGGGATGAACTCGGTGGTTTGGGCTGTGGGGTCGGTAAGGGACGCGTTGGACCCTACGGGCTTTAACACCAGGTTCCAGTCGTAGGTGGCCTGCTCCGGCGCGTAGAGGAGAACCGGCAGGCCCACCGGCACGTTGCGGATCCCCGTGGTCCACTTCCAAGGCAGGGGCACCGCCGCCGACTTGGTGAACGAATAGGTCCCGGAGGTGGTGGTCACGGTGAGCTTGAGCACGATGGCGCCAGCATCCGCCAGGGCGTGCGGGTTCACCGCCACGACCTGGAAGCGGTCCTGCAACCCGCCGGGGAAGTGTTCCTCCGGAACCGGCACGTTGGGCGGCAGCTGCGCAGCGGTGAGGGCTGGCTCCTTCAGAACCTCAATGAGGTGCTGGCGGAACTCAGCCCGGCCAGGCACCGTAAAGCTCACCGTGTCCGTGTTGGCACCGGCAAGCGTCACCTGCACACCGCCCGTCTGGCTCCACGCCAGTCCCTGGAGGCTGGAGCCGTCGTTGATGGTAACCGTAGCCTTCACCGAGACCGCTGCCCCAAACCCCGGTGTTCCCGTGACCTCAAAAGCCACGGTGACGGGGTTTTGCGCCTGGCCCCACAGCGGCCAAGCGAGGAAGGCTACCAGCAACAGTGGAACAACCCGCTTTACCATTGAACCCCCCTTTCTGATCCCGGGCTAGTGACGAAGAGCCCAGGACCGCAGACAAATGTAATTCTGTGGTCATGCGCTTGTCAACACTATCGTGAGACATAAAACTGATAATTCTTGTCAACAAACCGCACAACCATCAAGTTGTTGGGCAAAAAAGCATGGGGTTCGAAGCGACCTCTAGCCTTAAAGACGGCCAGGGCCTGGGCCCAGCCCTCCAACCCAATGTGGCCAGACCGGGCCTAACGCTGGGTCTTGGCCAGGGTTTCGGACTCGGTTTCCAAGAGCGGGTAGCGGCCGGAAAAGCACGCGGTGCAGAAGTTCTCAGCGGGTGTCTCCAGGCACGCCAGCATCCCCGCTTCGGAAAGGTACCCCAGGGAATCAGCCCCCACGAACTGGCGTATTACCTCCACGGTGGCCGAAGAGGCGATGAGCTCCCGCCGTTCGGGGGTGTCAATGCCGTAAAAGCAAGGGCCAATGGTGGGCGGCGAGGAAATCCGCAAGTGCACCTCCCGGGCCCCCGCTTGCTTGAGCATGGTCACGATCTTGCGGGAGGTGGTGCCGCGCACGATGGAATCGTCCACCAGCACCACCCGCTTCCCCGAAACCAGGGCGCGCACCGGGTTGAGCTTTACCTTGACGCCAAAGTGGCGGATGCTTTGCTTGGGCTCGATGAAGGTGCGGCCCACGTAGTGGTTGCGCACCAGGCCCAAAACGAACGGCAAACCGGAAAAACGGGAGTACCCCAGGGCCGCAGGGATCCCCGAATCCGGCACCCCTACCACCACATCGGCGTCCGCCGGCTGCTCCAAGGCCAGCCTCTCCCCCAGCCGCTGGCGCACGATCCCCACATCCTCACCAAACACCCGGGAATCGGGGCGGGCAAAGTACACGTGCTCGAAAACGCAGTGGGCGTAAGGCGGGGAAGCCGCCGGCCGGATTTGGCGAACCCCCGCCCGGTCCAGCCGCAACACCTCACCAGGGGCCACCTCCCGCACCAGCTCTGCCCCCAGCAAATCAAAGGCGCAGCTTTCCGAGGCCACCACCCAGGCTTCCCCCAACCGCCCCAAAAGCAACGGGCGAAACCCCAGGGGATCGCGAGCGGCCAAAACCCGCTCCCGGGCCAAAACCACCAGGGAGTACGCCCCCTTCACCGCCGCCAGAGCTGCCAGCAGCGCTTCTTCCACCGAGTCCGCCCGAAAGCGGGCGGCCAAATGCAGGATGACCTCGGTGTCGGAGGTGGACTGGAAAATAGCCCCTTCCCCCTCCAGGGCGTGCCGTAAGCTCAAGGCGTTGACCAGGTTGCCGTTATGAGCTACGGCCAAAGGGCCGTGCTGGGTGTTCACCACCAGAGGCTGGGCGTTGGTGAGCGCCGAGTCCCCGGCGGTGGAGTAGCGCACGTGGCCGATGGCCACCTCCCCCGGCAGCCGGTCCAGGGTTTTGCGATCAAAAATGTCGGCCACGTAGCCCATGGCGCGGTGGGAGTGCACCCTGTGGCCGTCCCAGGTGGCAATGCCCGCCGACTCCTGCCCCCGGTGCTGCAGCGCGTAAAGCCCCAGGTACACCAGGTTGGCGGCGTCGGGGTGCCCGACCACCGCGCAAACCCCGCACTCCTCGTGGAACCGGTCCTCGGCTGGCCTCATTGTTCTTCCAAAAAGCGCAGGCCCTGCTCCCGCAGCTCGGCCATTTCCGCCAGCGGGAGGGAAAGCAGCTCTTCTTCCCCGTGCACGACCACCAGCGCGTCCCCTCCGGCTCGCCCCAAAAGCGTCAACGGTACCCCTGAAGCGGCCGCCTCCACCGCTGGCTGGAAGCTCTCGGGGAAGGCCAAGAGGTAGCGGGGCCCCCACTCCCCAAACAGGAAGCTCGCTGGCGAAACACCTTCGGGGATCACCACCCGTGCACCCACCTCGCCGCACATTTCCGCGAGGATCACCGCCAGGCCCCCGTCGGAGATATCCCGCGCCTTCACCAGCCCCAGGCGCACCAGCGACCGCACCAGCTCGGCAGCGGCCTTTTCGGCAGGGTACTCGGGAGCGGGAACCACCCCTGCGGCCATGTCCCACACAAGCTGTAGGTAGCGGGAGGCGGAAAGGTCCCCCGCCACCGGACCCAAAAGCGCAACCACATCGCCTTCCGCCAGGGCAAAAGACGGGCGGTGGAGGACGCAAGGCACAACCCCCACCATGCCCACGGTGGGCGTGGGGAGGATGGCCTGGCCGGAGGTTTCGTTGTAAAAGGAGACGTTCCCCGAAACCACCGGCACCCCCAGGGCCCGGCAGGCATCGGCCAAACCCCGCACCGCTGCCACAAACTGGCCCATGACCTGGGGGGTTTCCGGGGAGCCAAAGTTGAGGCAGTCGGTGACACCCACCGGCTCCGCCCCCACGCACGCAAGGTTACGCATGGCCTCCACCACCGCCTGTGCAGCGCCGGTGTAAGGGTCCAGGGAGCAAGCGTAAGCGTTGCAGTCGGTGGTGGCGGCAAGACCAATGCGGGTGCCGGGGACCAGCACCAGCGCCGCTTCCCCACCTGGCCCGGCTAAGGTGGCTGCCCCCACCGTTTGGTCGTACTGCTGGTACACCGCCCGCTTGCTCCCCAGGTGCGGGGAGGCCAGAAGCCGCCGCAGGTCCTGGCCGAAGTCCCGGCCGGAGAAGCTGGGCAGGGTCACCGCCGAGGAAGGCTGTGGCAACTGGTAGGGGCGATCGTAGCGGGGGGCGTCGTCCACGGCGGGGAGCACCGGTAAGCGAAACGCCACCTCCCCCTGCCAGAAGGCCGTCACCTCGTTCCCCGCCACCACCTCACCTATGTCGCAGGCGTCCAGGCCCCAGCGATGGCAAATGGCAAAGATCTCCTGCACGTCCTGGGGACGCGCCACCAAAAGCATGCGCTCCTGAGATTCCGAAAGCATGAGCTCGTACGGGGTCATGCCCTCTTCCCGCACCGGCACCCGGGAAAGGTCCAGCTCCAGACCGCACCGGCCCCGGGCTGCCATTTCAAAGGCCGAGGAGGTCAAGCCCGCCGCCCCCATGTCTTGAATGGCCACCACCAGCCCCTTGTCCATGAGCTCCAGGCACGCTTCGATGAGCAGCTTTTCGGTAAACGGATCCCCCACCTGCACGGTGGGCCGCTTCTGCTCAGCGGTTTCATCGAAGCTGTCCGAGGCCATGGTGGCGCCGTGAATGCCGTCCCGGCCGGTTTTGGAGCCCAGGTAAATCACCCGGTTCCCCACCCCCTGGGCGCGGGCAAAGAAGAGCTTGTCCTTGCGGGCCGCCCCCACGCACATGGCGTTCACCAGGATGTTGCCGTTGTAGGCCGGGTGGAAATCCACCTCCCCGCCCAGGGTGGGAACCCCCACGCAGTTGCCGTAATCGCCAATGCCCCGCACCACCCCGTCCACCAGGTAGCGCATGCGCGGCGCCGAAAGATCGCCAAAGCGCAAAGAATCCAAAAGCATCACCGGCCGCGCCCCCATGGTGAACACGTCCCGCAGGATGCCGCCCACGCCGGTGGCCGCCCCCTGGTACGGCTCGATGAACGAAGGGTGGTTGTGGGACTCCATTTTGAAAACCGCCACCCAGCCGTCGCCAATGTCCACCGCTCCGGCGTTTTCTCCAGGGCCCTGCACCACCCGGGGACCGGAGGTGGGGAAATGCTTCAAATGCACCCGCGAGGACTTGTACGAGCAGTGTTCGGACCAAAGGGCGGCAAAGATCCCCAGCTCCGTGAGGTTGGGGGTTCGCCCCAGTGCCGCCAGGATGCGCTCCCACTCCTCGGCGGTGAGCCCGTGCTCCAGCGCATCGGCCAGCTCCGCCTCATCGTTCCAGCGCTTCATGAGGCCTCCACCAGCGCGGCAATGAACGGCCTGCCAAAGGGCTCGGCCACCAGCGGGTCCACCCGGCACTCCGGGTGGGGCATCATGCCCAGGACGTTGCCCTCGGGGTTGGTCAGCCCCGCCACCGCATGTAAAGCACCGTTGGGGTTGTGGGCCTCGTCCACCTCACCGTTGGGCGAGCAGTAGCGCAGCGCCACCAGACCTTTGGCTTCAATGGCCGAAAGCTCTTCTCCCGAGGCAAACCAGTTTCCCTCTTTGTGGGCAATGGGGAGGCGCACCACCTGCCCGCGGCGCAGCTTGGCAAGAAGCGGGGTGTCGTCGCGCTCCACCCGCAGGTAAACCTCCCTGTGGATAAAGCGCAAGCTGCGGTTGGGGAGCATGGCCCCCGGCAACAGCCCCGCTTCCAGCAGGATCTGAAAGCCGTTGCAGATCCCCAAAACCGGTCCCCCCGCTTCCGCATGCCTGCGCACCGCCCGCATCACCGGGGAATGGGCGGCCATGGCACCCGCCCGCAGGTAGTCACCGTAGGAAAAACCCCCAGGGATGAGCACGCCGGTGACCCCCAGGAGGTCTTCGCTTTCGTGCCAAATGGGCACCGCCTCTCCCCCGCACAGCTCCACCGCCCGCAGGGCATCGGCATCCCGGTTGGAGCCGGGGAAGCGCACCACCCCAATTTTGGGCCGCCGCCAGCTCATAACAGCCGCACCTCGAAGTCCTCAATGATGGGGTTGGCCAAAAGCTCCCGGCACGCCTCTTCTACGCGGGCGTGCACCCGCTCCTGGTCTTCGCCCTCCACCTCCAGGAGGATGAGCTTCCCTACCCGCACCGAGCTCACCTCGGCGTACCCCAACCGCCCCAGCACCCGCCGGATGGCCTCCCCCTGGGGGTCCAGCACCCCCGCTTTGAGCTGCACCCGCACTTCCACCTTCATGACCTTCCCTCCTCCAGGTGAACCGTCAGCGGCTCGTCTTGGGAGGCCACACAGAGCTTTGCCGGCCCCCCCCGCAGCACCCGCCCCAGCTCCTGCTCCACCAAAACCGGGCGGTTGTTCTCCCGGGACAGGTGCATAGCCACCACCTGCCGAAGGGCGGGGTGCACCAACCTCTCCAGGGCATCCCGGGCTTGCACGTTGGAAAGGTGCCCGTGGCGGGAGGCAATGCGCTGCTTCAAAACCGGGGGGTAGGGCCCAAAACGCAGCATATCCAAATCGTGGTTGGCCTCCAGGAAGAGCGCGTGGCAACCGGAAAGGCGCTCCAAAAGCAGCTCGGTGACCACCCCGGTGTCGGTTAAAAGCCCCAGGCGCAGGCCGCAAGCCTCCACCACAAACCCCGCCGGCTCCACCGCGTCGTGGGACGCGGGCAGGGGCAGCACCGAAAGGTCAGCTACCGCTGCCGGTTTGCCCAAGGTCAAAAGCTCCCCGCAGGAGTCCACCCCTCCCAAGGCCTCCCAGGTGCCGGGGGTGGCCCAAATCGGCACCGAAAAGCGCTTCTGAAAGTGCGGCAACCCCTTCACGTGGTCGGTGTGCTCGTGGGAAAGCACCAGGGCCACAATGGACTGGGGATCCACCCCCACCGCGCGCAGGCGAGCCGCCAGCACCCGCGGGCCCAAACCGCAATCAAAAAGCACCGCCCCTTGCTTGCCTTCCACCACCAGGGCGTTTCCCGAGGAGCCGGAAGCAAGCACGTGGACCCGCATCAAACCCCCGTGGAACCAAAGCCGCCCTCACCGCGAGCGGTCGTGGAAAGCCCTTCGGCTTTTCTGAACTGGGCACGCACCACCGGAGCCACCACCAGCTGGGCGATGCGGTCACCCCGCCGCACCACAAAGGGCCTGTCACCCAGGTTCACCAGGATCACCTTGAGCTCGCCGCGGAAGTCGCTGTCAATGGTGCCTGGCGCGTTGGCCACGGTGATCCCGTGCTGCAAAGCGAGACCCGAGCGCGGTCGCACCTGCATTTCGTAGCCCTCCGGTACCGCCACCACCAGGCCCGTAGGAACCGCCACCCGCCCTCCCGGGGGGAGCACCACCTCCCCCTCCACCGCCGCGCATACATCGGCCCCCGCAGCCCCGGGGGTGGCGTAGGTGGGCAGGGGCAAGCCCTGGCCGTGGGGGAGCACCGCCACCTCCACCTGCACGCTCACGCCACCCTCCGCGCCAGCACCGGCGGCACCACCGCCTGTCCGGGTGGCCCACACACCGCCCCTGCCAACAGCGAAAGGTCCAGCACCCGGGCCGCCATCGCCCGCACCTGCTCGGGGCTGACCTCGCGGATTTCGGCTTCCACCTCCTTTTGGGAAAACCGTCGCCCCCGGCTCAAAAACTCCCCGGCGTGCGCCTCCATGAGCGCATCGGGGGAAGAAGCACCCAGCACGATGGAAGCCGTAAGCGCCTGCTTAGCCAGCTCCACCTCACGGTCGGAAAGCCGCCCGCTGGCCACGTCCTCCAGCACCGAAAGCAAGGCATCCCAAGCCTGCTGCCCCCGTCCCGCCGGGGCGGAAAAGCTCACCTCCAGAGCCCCTGCCACCTGGGCGGCCAACAGCGAGCTGCCCACCTCGTAAACCAAGCCCAGCTGGTCGCGCAAGGTGCGGAACAAACGGCTGGCCGCTCCTCCTCCCAGGACCTGGTTCAGCACCTCCAAAACCGGCAGCTCTGGGGAATCCTCCGGAAGGCCGGGGAACACCACGTGCACATACACCTGCTCCAGGCTGGCCCGCTCCTCGGCGGTCAAGCGAGGCTGCCACACAGCCGGCGGCAGCGGTAAATCTCCATCCAACGCCTGGGGCTTGGAAGAAAGCAGCTCCTCAAGCTCAGCTTCCTCCCAGGGGCCCACCGCCACCACCAGCGCTCGATTCCGACCAAAGCGGGCACGGTGAAAGGAAAAAAGCGCCTCGCGGCTCAAGGAGCCCACCACCGACGGGTCCCCCAGAATGGGTCGCGCCAGGGGGTGATCCCCCCAGCAGGCCGAAAGGGCCTTTTCCGCCGCGGTTTCGGCCGGGGAATCCCGGTAAAGGTCGAACTCCGCCGCCACCACCTTTTGCTCCAGCCTCACGTCCTCCTCGGTAAAGGTGGGGTGGAAAATGGCATCCAGCACCAGCTCCAGCGCTTCCTGCCGCCGGGTGGCCGGCACGTGGGCCACCACCGCGCAGGTTTCCCGGGTGGTGTAGGCGTTCACGTCGCCGCCCAGTGAGTCAATGAGCTCGGCAATGGTTTCCGGAGTGCGCCCCCCGCAGCGGCGTAAAAGCAGGTGCTCCAAAAGGTGGGTGATGCCGGCCAGCTCCTTGCTTTCATGGGCCGAACCCGAACGCACCCACAGCCCCACCGCAGCTGTAGGTGTCTCACACCGCTCCACGATGACCGTGCCTTCCCCCTCCATGGAAGTGGAAGTGTACAGGTCCCCGGCTTGGGAAACAACGACCGGGAACTGGGGCGCTTGTCGGTGGAAAGCAGAGCAAACAAAAAACCGAGGGCAGGTCCCCCTGCCCTCGGCGAAGATGCTTTGCACGCTGCCGCTATTCAGGTGAGGAGGTTTGTCACTGTCCCGCGGAGAGTGTCTTCTGCCACCAGAGCCCGTTGGGTCCGTAGTACTTCATGAGCGCGCTGGCCAGGTCCCGATCGAATTTCTCGTTCCAGGTGCCCAGGGAGGGATCCAAGCCCAGGCCAAAAGAGTTGACCTTGGTGGCGTGGCAGGACACCGCGCAGGCGTTGGGCATGCCGCCCTTGTCCTGGAAGGCCAGGGTTTTTTCGGGAGGAATCACCTCAAAGGTGTGGGAGTGGATGTCGTAGGCCTCGGCTGTCACCGCAATGGTTGGCATGTGGCACTTGCTGCAGCGGGAAAGGCCCATCTTGCGATCCGGGCCGTAAGGGTGGTGGGAGTGAGCGGAAACCACGTTTTCAATGTGGTCAATGTTGGCTTCCAGGTCGGCCACCTGCTCCTTGGTAATCGAAGAAAACGGCCCGTGGGTGGCGTGGCAGGCCAGGCAAAGGGTGTTGTTGTCGTTTTGCGTGGGGATGGTCACGTTGTCGCTGACGATGCGCTCCACGATTTGGTTCTTGTTGGCCGTGTTCACGTGAGGATCGTGGCACTCCGTGCAGCGCACCGGGTGGAATTGAAATGTGGGCTTCGAGGAGCGGTACAGGTCCTCAAACTGCTGGTGATGCTGCTTGGAGCTTTGCCCATCGGGCCAGTAGCCGCCCGCATCCTTGTAATAATTGGAAAGCGGCTCGCCGCTGCCGGGAATCCAGCTCTTCTTCGTGGCGTCGTTGTACGGCCACTCGTGGGTTCCATTGGGTACCGACTCCACCCGGATATGGCACTGGCCGCAAACCTCGTTGGCCTCCTGGGTGCTGAGCTTGGCAGGGTTGACGATCTTGCTTTGGGCACCGCCGGCCAGAACGTGCTGCAAGCCCGGGCCATGGCAGGATTCACAGCCGATGTTCACAAGGTCAGCGTTGCCATCGCCGTCGTAATCAAACACGCCCGGATCCGCGGGGTCGTAAACGGCCGCAATCCAACCGCGGTAAAGCCACTCACCGGTAGCGGTTTGCCCCAGCTCGCGGATGCCGGTGGCGTGGCAGCCGATGCACTTCTTGGAGTAGGTCCCACCATGGGAGGCCAGCTGCGCCGAGGTCACCCCTGCAGCCCATTTCGGCTGGTTGGTGGTGGGGTCATACCAGTTCTTGTCGTTGTAGAGCACGTAGCGACCCGTGGCCTCGTTGTACTGAATGGGCGACATGTAGATTTCCGCAGAAAGCCCCGAGGGCAAATCCGACACCGGAATCCGCACGCCAAACCGCTGCTTCCAGCTCCCCGTGCCCCCTTGCGTAAACACCACCGGCATCTTCAGGGAGCCAATGGTGATGTAGTACTTCCCCGACTCGAAGCTGAGCTTAGGGGCGTTGGGCTTGTACTTGTCAAAAACCGAGCTGATGGTGTTGAAGTCCAGGCCTTGCTGGAAGTCGTCAATGCCGTTCTTATCGTAATCCGCCACCACACCCTTGCCGGGAATCAAAGAGTACTCGGGGCGAGGCTGGCGCAAGGCTTGGTTGTGCTTGGTTTCCCTCCAACCCGTGTACTCCTGATGGCAGGCCAAGCACACGTAGGAACCTACGTACCAGTTGGCATCGCTGGTGAGCGGACCGTACACCGCGGTGAGCTTGGAAACCACAGCTGCGGTGGCCACACCCCCCTTAGCTGGCTGCAGCCACTGGCGGGGGTGAGAGCTGGCCAGCTCCGCGGCGGTGGCGGTCCCCAACGCCAGGGTGGCGACCACCACCATAAGCTTTAAGGTTCGTGCGTTCATGATTTCCTTACCTCCTTTCGTAAGCGTTGTTGGTGTCCTTGTGGGCTTTGGCAAACCCAAAAGGTGGGTATCGGGAGCGCCACGCGTTCTTCACCGACCGCTCCTCGCTTTCGTACATGGCTTACTCCGTGAACAAGCGCACACTGCGGTGCGATCCGTGAACTGCCGCATGGCACGCCACGCACTGGCGGTAGGAAGCGTTGCTGAGGTTGTGGGAGGGGGGAACCTGCGCGTGGCACTCCAAACAGAGCCACATGGCTTCCGGTCTTACCAACAGCTGCGGATTGGGCGAGCCGTGGGCCTCATGGCAGCGAACGCACCCGCCCACCTCCCCGGCCGGGTGGGGGTAGAGGAACGGACCTCCCTTTTCCCCATGGCAGCTTACGCAGCGCTTTTGGGGATCCCGGGGAATGCCCAGGGAGCTGAAAAGCTCTTGATGGATTCCGTGGCAGTTGCTACACGGCAGCGGAGAACGGCCTTCCCGATGGGCGAAGGGCAAAGAAAACTCGGACCGTTCCCGGGGGTGACAGGAGCCGCAGAGTTGCTCTTCGGGGCCGCGCAGCAAGCGCTCGGCCTTGGCCGCTTGATGGCCGCTTTGGTGGCAGGAAAGGCAGCTTACCCCGGCGCGGGCATGGGCCGGCGCCTGGAGGTTCTGACCCACCGGCGGCCAGGCGTGGCATTGCCGACAGGCGGCTGCCATCGTTTCCGCGGCTGTCCCCCGGCCGCGGATGTGGCCAGCCAATGGGTCCTGGGCGTGCTGGGCCCCTGGGCCGTGGCAGCTCTCGCAGGACCGCTCCAAAACCCCTTCCCGGCTCAATGCCATGGCACGACCATGGGGACCGTTGGCAAAAGCCTGTGCCACATCCTCATGGCAGCTGGCGCAAACCGTTCGGCCCACGAAGCCCGGGGGCAAGCTGCTGCCCGCCACCGTTGCCGACAAAACCGCAAACAAGAAAGGCGCAAACACGGCTAGAACCTCCACCGGGTGATCACCGCTGCCCTCCGGACCTGAAAGTCATCCCGGTTGCTGGCCGAGGCGTTGTAACCCCAGGAGTACAGCACCAGGCTCCAGGCCCAACGCTCCGAGTGCTCCCAGCACAGCTCCAGGTCTCCGCTGTGGCTGGAAAAAGCGGTGCCGTCAGGTTGGTTTTCCACCACCGTGATGCCCCCTTCCACGCGCAGGCGTTGGCTGAATGGCCACGAGCCCCGCAGAGCTGCGGTGCGGAGCTTCAGCTCGTAGGAAGAAACACCGGGTTGCACCGGCAACGGAACGAGGCCCAACTGGACGTCGCTGGTGACCCGGAGCTGCGTGAAGAGCAACGATAGGCGCGCACCGGAATCGGCAAAAACACTGGCCGAAAGGGAAAGCTCTTGGTCCTTGTAGTTGGCATTGGCCACCGTACTGGGGTTGTCAGCCCGCTCGTTACTGGCCGAGGCGGCCAGCTCCACGCCAGAACGCGGTTGATAGCGCAGCTTCATCCACACTCGCCGCGTGGTTTCTGGCTCGACCCGGAAGATTACCCGGCTGAACGTGCCCCGCTCGCCTCCCGCTTCCCCGGAAAACCCCCAAATCCCCTTCCACCGCGCCACCAGCCCCCAGCCCCGGGCGTCCCGTTGGTAGCGTTCCGACGGGCTTTCCTGGCTGCGGCGCCAATCCACCTCCCGCTCCCCCATCCGGCGGTACGCGGTGATCCCAAGCTTGTCTCCCTGCCAGCCGGCTTCCAGCGTGTGGCTCGTATCGCGGAGATCGAAAACCCCTGAATCCCTCCAATCCACGGGTATTTCAACGACCCCACCTGGGCCGTCCAGGACTAAAACCCGCTGGCCCACAAACCGGGTGTCGCTATCCCGTTCTTCTCGATTGGAGCGCACCGCCACGTTAAAACCGTGACCGAGAGCAAAACCCACATGGGCCGCCGCCCGCTTCACGCTTCCCACCTGGCGGGACGTGCCTTCCTCCAAAAAGCTCAAAGAGCCCCAATTTCCTTCGCCCAGGAGGTAGCGCTCCCAGTAGGAAAGGTCGTTGTGTGAGCGATCGCGCCGGTAGAGGGCTTCCACCCCAATGTCCCAGCGGGAGTCGTTGTAGGCTGCCGCAAGGCGGGTGGTAGGCGATGTGGTTTTGAAAGTACCGGGCTTTTTCAGCTCCGCGAGCACGTCCGGGTCCTGGCCGCCGGCCGGGGAGCCCTGGTTGGCTGGAAACAGGCGAAAACGGTTGCGAACTTGCGCCACACCCTGTTCCAAAAGCAAGCTCACCGGCAGGCCCTTGGTGATTAACGAAAAGGAAGCCTCATCCAGGTCGTCCCCAAGCCTTCGGGTGGCGACGTAAGGTTCCCCCAAGCCGTAAAACGGCCCGGTGATGGAGCCGCTCCGGTGAACGTGACGCAGCGCCAACTGCAGTTGCGCCCTGGAAAACCCGTCGTAGATCAGCTTGCCATGCCACCGTTGCATAGCCCACTGCTCCCGCCGGGTGCCCAAGTCCCAGCCTGGGGAAAAGAAAAACCGCTCCCGGCGGCGGAAGTCCAGCTCCAGTTGCCATTCCCGGTGCCAGGCCACCTGCAGACGGCCACGGCCATCGGGCTCCGCCCCAAACCCCTGGGCCTCCAACCGAAAGCGAGAAAAACCAGGAATCCACGGGCGCAAATCCAGATTCAGCCGGGAAAGGAAAAGCCCGGAGCCGAAGGGGTACTGGCTTTGAAAGCTGTCCTCCGAACCTGTGACCCGCTGCCAGGCAATGCCAAATCCGACCTCGCCGTTGGACTGAGCCCAACCGGCTGAAACCGCAAGCCAAGAGCCCAAAAGCAACCACAGCCGGTGTCCTGCCCCACGCATGCCCAAACGCTCCCGATGGGCAATGTAGGGCTTGTTTCTTACAAGAACATGACGGGAAAGTTACACTTGTTTAATATCTGCCCCACCAATGGGAAACCACAGGTGCACCTCGGTTCCCCGGGGGTTTGCGTCAGCGATGGTGACGCCTCCTCCGTGAAGCTCCACAATGGAGCGGACGATTGCCAAACCCAGACCGCTCCCCTTCCGCCTGGGAATTGGCGGAAAGCGCTGAAACAGGAAGGGCATGATTTCCGGGTCAATGCCACACCCGTCATCGGCCACCGTGACCACGCTGCGCCCTTCATCCTGGCTTACCCGCACCCGGACGGTGCCACCGGCGCTCACATGTTGCAAAGCGTTGGCCACCAGGTTGGCCAGGGCTTGGCGGAAGAGGTCGCGGTCCACAAAGGCTTGACCCTCCCCCTCCAAAACCAAGCTGACGTCTTGCGTCTCGGCCAGGGGACGGTAAAACTCCAGCACCGCTTTGGCCTCGCCCTCCAGCGCCAGCCACCGCTTTTGCAGGGCCATTTCCCCGCGATCCGCGCGGCACAAAGACAGCAGCTTTTCCACCAGGCGCGCCAACCGGTCCAGCTCGTCCAAGGCCGATTCCAAAACCGCCCGGTATTCCGCTTCGGTGCGGTTGCCCAAAAGCGCCACTTCCATTTCCCCCCGCAGCACCGCCAGCGGTGTGCGCAGCTCGTGGGCTAAGTTGGCGGAATAAGAAGCTAGGTCGCCAAAGGCCTTTTCCAACCTTTCCATCAAACCGTTAAAAGCCTGGACGAGGCTTCGCAGCTCCTGGGGGTAATGATAATCGGCAACCCGCACCTGAAGGTCTGAAGCTGAAACGTGCTGCACTTCGGCGGTGAGCCGCCGCAAGGGCGCCATGCCCTTTCTTGCCCCCAGCAAACCCAAAAGCGTGGCCGAGCCCACCGCCAGCACCACCATGACCAAGCTGGAGTTCCTGATGTCCCGCAAGAGATCCACGTCGTCGCTCACGTCTAAGGCCACCAACAATAGCCCTTCGGCGCCGCCGGTCATGGCGTAGGGTCGCCACGCCACCACCACGAACCTGTCAGGGGCAATGGCCTGGGGATGGGTATTGTGACCGCCAGGGCCTCCAGCAGGGAGCTGGGGCCAAACGGTTGCCGGCAGCTCACTCATCCCGGGCGTTTCCACCAAAACCTCGCCGGTTTTGGCCTGCAGGCGAAACCCGTAGCGGTTGGGGGCAAAAAGCACCGGTTTGCCTTTCGGCAGCGAAGCTCGCTCCAAACCCACCCGGTTCCGCAGCTGCTCCACCGGAACGGAAGCCAGCGTGTTGGCCACCTCCGCCAGCAAACGCTCGTGCTCTTCGTGCAGGTGGTGCTCCACCCGCCAGTAAAAGGCCACCAAAACCGCGCCCAAAAGCACCACCGAAAGGAACACAAAAAGACCCGTCAAGCGGGCCGCCATGGAAACGTTAGCGCGCATGTTTTTCCGGGCTTTCTCGGGGTTCTAAAACGTAGCCCACACCCCGCAAGGTGTGGATGAGCGGAAAGGCAAAGGGTTTGTCCACCTTTTCCCGCAGCCGGTGGATGGCCACATCCACCACGTTGCTATCGAAATCGAAGGAAGCGTCCCACACCAGCTCGGCAATCATGGTGCGGGTCAGGACCTGCCCCGCTCTTCGCGCCAGCAACGCCAAAAGCGCAAACTCCTTGGCCGAGAGATCCAGAAGCTTTCCGGCCCGGGTTGCCCGATGGCGGGTGAGGTCGACTTCCAGATCGGCAACCCGAATCACCTCCTCCCGGGGCTCGGGGGTCCGCCGCAGCACCGCCCGCAGCCGCGCCAAAAGCTCGGAAAAAGCAAAGGGCTTGACCACGTAATCATCGGCCCCCAGCTCCAGGCCCTTAACCCGATCCGGAACCGAGCCGCGAGCGGTCAGGCAAATCACCGGCACGTGGAGTCCCTGGCGCCGCATTTCCCCAAGCACCCACCAGCCTTCCTTATCCGGCAGCATCACGTCGAGCAAAACCGCGTCGTAGCTTGCCGAAGTAACTTGAAACAGACCATCTTCCGCGGTTTCCGCAACATCTACCACAAAGCCCGCTTCGGTTAAGCCCTTGCGCAAAAAGCCTGCAGTCTTGCGGTCGTCTTCAATGACCAAGATTCTCATGCTCCCTAGTCTAGCCAACTGTCGCAAAAAGGGCTCGTTACCGGCTCCCACCCTTTGGGCGCGCTGGGACGGAAACACCTGACGCGGGAGCCACACGCACCACTTCCGCGGAGAGGTAGCGGCGGCGGGCCATATGGCCGATTTTGGGCTCGGGCCAGGAAGCGGAAAAAAGCACCTGGGAACCGCGAGCAAGCGCCGGGGAGCGGACCCAAAGTCCGGGAGCCGGGTTTTGGGGGTCTCCCACTTCCACCGGGAAGCCTGCGGGTTGCAGGACAAAGAGGGCGTGAGGGCGAATGCCGCCGTTCACAAATACCACCTGGGGCTGCTGGGTTTCCCGCACCCAGGACAACGCGGCCCACACCGGGTTAGGTTCGGCGGCGCGCAAGGTCAAGGCCGGTAAGATCCAAGCAAAAGCTGCCAGCATCCAGGTGCCCAGCAAAAGAACCCCGGCCCCCTGCAGCCAATGCGTGGGCAAGACCAAACCGGCAGCCAAAGGCGAAAGCAATGCGTAAGCGGGAAGGGCGTAGCGCACGGCGGCTTCGGCGGTCATGGTCCAGGGGGCCAGGAGCAAGTACCCGCCGCCGGAAGCTAAAAGCAGCGCCACAAGGCGGCCGTACCCCCGGCGCCAGAGGAGCCACCCACCCGCCACACAGGCCAGCCAAAAACACACCGCCAGCGCTTGGCTCCCCAGGGGTCGCACCAGCCAATCCGCCACAAAACGAGAAAACGGCAAAGCGGGGAAGCGAGAGAGGTACTCGTGGGCATCCATCCAGGAGGCCAGCCAGCGGCTGGCGGCGAGAAAGCGATTAACGCCGGTGAGCCGCAGCACCGGCAACCAAACGACAAGGCTTACCAGCAAAGCCGCCGGCAAAGACCAGAGCCAGCGGTACACGCGCTTTCGGGAAAGCCTCAAGGTTACCAGCGCCCAAGGACCCAGGAGCGCCAGAAAAATTTGAGGCCGGGTCCCACAGGCCAGGGCGGTCATGGCTCCGGCCAGCACCGCCGTGCTGCAGGTGGGCTTTTGCTCCAAGCAAAGCAACGTGGCCACGGCCAGCATCGCCAAGCCTGTGGCCAGCATGTCCGAAAGCCCCAAGTTAGCGGCAAAGGAAAAACAAGGCGAAAGCGTGGCCATCAGGCAGGAGAAAAAAACCGCCAAGGCAGGAAGTCCCACCAGACGCCCCAACCACCCGATCCCCCAAAGCGCCAGCACCGCGCCCACAATCGAGGCCAGCTGCGTGGCATGTACGGGATCCGAGCCCAGAAAAAAGAAAAGCTTGGAAAGCCCCATGTAAATCGGATAGCCCGGGGGGTGCGGGGCGTGTTCCCCAACGTCAAACTTCAGTACCCCTCGGACAAACAGCACCTCGTCCCACTCCATGGGGGATTGGGGAAGCGTGGATATCAGCCAAACCACGTAAAGGCCCAAGGCTCCCGCAAAAACCCACCATTCAGCCAGGGGCCTGGCACAGAGAGAAAGCCGGCAGGTTTGCATCCAGCCTCGCCACCGCTGCCGAAAGACGCGGACCAGCTGGCTCAGCATGCCACGACCCAGGCCTTAGCGGCTTGCGTTGCGAAAAATCCAGTATCGCGCACTGGCGAAAAGGAAGGGAAAGGATCCACCGGCTGGCAATGCGCGCTCCTTGGGCTGCGGGAAAAAAGCTCCGCGCCCAAAACCACTGGAGCCAGCAGGAACCTGGCTCGGAGCATGCTCCCTCCCTATTTGGGCCCTGCTTAATCCCGAGCCTTGCCTCCAGGTTGCCCCGGGATAGGGACCTGGAACTTCTTGGGATCAAACACGAACTTCCAGTCGCAGTAGCGGGTGCGCCCCTCGTAAACCTTGATGGATTCCTGACAGGACCGGGAACGCACCCCCACGATGGGCCCCCGGGCTTCGGTCTTGCGTTCTTCCCCCGGTGGGGGCGTGGGGACCGCAATGCCGATACCAAGGCCCTCCGAGCCGGTCCCCTCCTCCCCCAAAAACACCGGCACCCAGTCCTTCTGGCCGGTAATGGGGTCGGTCCAGGCTTTGCGCAGCACCCGGGGCTTGGCTTCTTCTAGCTCTTTAAGGGTTAGCGGAAACCGGCCGTTTCGGGCGCGAAACAGGCGGATGGCTTCCACGTACTGGTTTCCCCGGAAGATGAGCTCTTCTTCCTTTTCCCGCTGGCGCTGGAAGGTGACGGTTTGCACCGCCACCCCCATCATGATGGCCATCACCGCCATGGCCACCACCACCGCCACCATGGTGAAACCGCGCTGGTTTTGGTTCATCACCAATCGGCGTAGCGGGTGCCGTCCAGGGCCACCCCTTCCGCCCCCGAGTGCACGTCAATGATGCCGGGACCCGCTTCCTGCTCCTTTTCGGTTTCGTCGCCGGTGGTTTCCGCGTACACCACCACCCAGGTTTCCGCCGAGCCGGTGATGGGGTCCACCGGGATCTTGCGCAGGTAGCCCATGCTCACCAGCTCCTCCAGGGAGGTGGGCCAGCGGCCCCGGTCCCCGTGGAACTGGTCAATGCAGGAGCGAAGGGTGTAAAGGTCGGCTTTCAACGCGGCTTCCTTGGCACGAATGGGGGCGTTGCGCATGGCCGGCACGGCAATGGTGGCCAAAATGCCGATGATGGTCACCACCACGATGAGCTCAATGAGGGTAAAACCCCGCTGCCTTTCGCCGTACGCCATGGTTACCAGTCCCTGTACTTGGTGCCGTCCAAGGCGGTGGCCTCGGACAGCGAGTACACGTCGTACACGTTTTGTCCACCCCAGCTGGTGGAGTCGGGTTCGTCCTGGTAGGAGCGCAAGCCCCACTCCGCCTTTCCGGTCATGGGATCCACGGGAATGCGGCGGAGGAACTTGCGCTTGGTCTTTTTCCCTACGATTTCCACCCCTTCCACCAGCTCTTCCAGGCTCTTGGGGTAGCCTTCGGTTCCCAAATCCACCTGAATCATGCCCTGATCTGCCAGGCGCTTGTATTCGTCAATGGCGTTGCGCATTTGCCGCAACGCCAGCTTGAGCTCCGCTTCCTGCTCCCGGCGGGTCATGAAGCGGGCGGTAGGGACGGCAATGGCCGTGAGGATGGCCAGAAGCGCCGCCACCATCACCAGCTCCGCCAAAGTAAAGCCGCGTACGCGCCGAAGCTTTCTCATGGTTGCGAACCCAAAACCTGCGGCACCGCCACCACCGTGGCGTTTTGGCTGGTTATACCACCGATGGGCCCGGCAAAGATAATGGGCAGCTCACCGGCGGTTCGCGGCCGCACCGTGAGCTTGCACAGGGTGGAGGTGCCGGTGGCGGTTCCCGGGTAGGAAAGCGTGATCCACCCCAAAACCGGTGTGTGGGTGACGGTCACCGCCTTCACTCCGTCCGCGGTGGTCACGTGCCCCTCCTCCACCCGCAGCACCTCCAAGCGCGCCGGATCGTAGGCCAGGTGCAGCGGAGCATCGGCGCCTCCTACCCCTGCTTCCAGGACCACCACCACCCCCGCTTCCGCTCCCACGTGCACCGGCAAGCGCTGGGGGTAAAAGCTGATGCGGGAAAGCCCGAAGCTGTCGGCATCGGCGCTAGCAGCGGTGGCGGCTAGCCCCCCCTCCTTGCCTTTCTCGGCTGATGGAGCCTGGCCTGGTGAAGGCAAAAGCAGCGAGCTGCTCTTGTCCGGCTTTTCCTGCTCCTGGAAACGCAGTGGTGGTGCTTCCTCCGGGACTCCTTCCCCTTCCTGTTCCGCCGGCAGGGACAGCGGCTGGCCACGACCGGGGCCAAAGATGCCCAGCTCCGCCGGTCCCTGCACCCGCGGTGCGGTGCCAAAAATTGACACCCGGGTTTCGGTGCCCACCCACAGGGGGGCCAGGTCTTCTTCGGTAATGTCGGGGTTGCGGATGATGTGAGGGGTGAGGGTCAAGATAAGGTCGGTCTTTTTAAAGTCGTGCTGGGTGGAACGGAAAAGCCCACCAATCACCGGTAAATCGGAAAGGAACGGCAAGCCTGATTTGCTTTCCCGCTTGCTGTAGCGCAAAAGCCCGGCCAACAGCGAGGTTTCCCCGTCCTTCAAGCGAATCACCGATTTGATGGTGCGGGTGCCAATTTTTGGTTGGCGCTGTCCTTGCGCCACCTCCACGCTCTCCCCCAGCTCCGAAACCTCCACCTCCAGCTTTAGGGTGATCTCGTTGTTGTGGTGCACACGAGGCTCTACGTTGATCTTGATGCCCACGTCCTGGTACTGGAAGGCGGTGATGGGCACGATGTTACCGCCCACCGTTTGCGAGGTGTTGAAGGTGGTGGTGGGGATGGGCACGCGATCGCCAATCACCACGCTGCCCTTCTCCCCTTCGGTAATGCGCAGCTCCGGTTGCGCCAGGGTTTCCGCTTGCCCTGCAGACTTGATGAGGTTGATGGTGACGTTGGGCACCACCACCCCCCACATGGAGCGGGTGATGTCGTCCAGGCGGGGGAGGGGGATGCTGGCCTCGTCGGCGCTGCCGGTAATGCGGGAGGGGTCCAGGGTGATGGGGTAGCTGTAGGACGAAAGGCTCGCACCAATGTCCCGGAGCTTGGAGGAATCCACCTGCAAGAGCTCCACGCTCACCAACACTTCCGCCTTGGACTTGTCGTTGGCGGCAATGAGCCGCTCGGCGATGGCCACCTTGTCAGCGGTATCGCGAATCACCAACGCGTTGAGCTGCTCGTTGGTGGCCACCCGGCGGGCATCGATGAGGGTGCGGATCATGTTGTTGATGTCTTTCACCTCGGCGTTGGAGAGGAAAAACGTCTTCACCACCAGATCCTCGTAATCCCGGCGGTTTTGCGGGGTGTCTTCCACCACGATGATGGTTTTTTCGTCGAGCACCTTGTAAAAGTGCTGGGCGGCTTGCACCACGTTATCCAACGCTTGCTTGGCGGTAACGTTTTTCAGCTCGATAGCCAGCTTGGTGTCCTTCAAGCGCGGGTCGTACAGCACGTTGAAGCCAAAGGCCTTGGCGATGGCGTTGTAAATATCCTTGACGTTCACCGGGTTGGGGAAAGCTAAGGTCATGGGCTCGGCGGTTTCCGGGGTCAAGATGGGCGGTTTGACCTTCATTTCCCGGGCTGCCTTTTTTGCTTGCTCGAGCTTGGCGGCGCCCCCCTCCTGCGCGAGGATCTCCAGGTCCTTGCGCACCTTAGCAAGCTCGGTTTCGGCGTACTGATGGGTGGGGTCCAGCTGCACCGCCAGCTCCAGCTCGGTGCGGGCCCGGGCCAGCTCTCCGGCTGCCTTAAACCCCAGGCCCCGCCGGAAGTGCTCCTCCGCTGCTCGCGTGCGGGCCCGTTGCAGGTCCATCTTGAGCTTGATGTTGCCGGGATCGGCAGCCAGAGCCTCCAAGAGGTAGTACACCGCCGCATCCCAGTTATCGCCCGTCATGGCCTCTTCCGCCTGCCGCGAGTAGCGGTAGGTGGCGCAGGAGCCCAAGATCACCGTGAGCACCACAATCCAGGAAAGCCTTCGCATCGTCACCTCGCCAGCGGCACCTGGGTGGTGATGTTTTCCGGGTAACCCAGGTAGCCAATCGTTACCGCGGTGGGGCCAACCTCCCGCACCACGAACTTTTCCTTCACCACAGAGCCTACGGGCACCACCAGCACATCGTTGCCTTCGCGAAACACCGCCACCGGCCTTTCCCGCGGTCCCAGCCAACCCAGGTAGGGCAAGGAAAACGGCGGTGGAGGCGGCAACCGCCGACCGTCGGGAAGCAAAACCCCTGGCGGGGTGGGGGTGGGCCGGGGCGGCCCAGGGGTTACGGGGGGCGGAGGCACCGGCGTGGGTGTGGGTCGGGGATCCGGGGTGGGGGTAGGTGGTGCCCCAAAGGTGAAGAGGTTGCGACCCGCGCCTTCGGTCAGGGGTGGCGGCGGGGCCGGGGCCGCCGGAAGATGCGGCACCTCAAAACGGGAAAGCACCACCCGCTTCTCGCCCCCCGGCAGAACCTTCTGCACCAAGCCCGGCCGCAGGCGCCACACCACGGTGAAGGCCAACGCCACCACCAGCAGCACCGCCAGCGCCACCTTCCGCGGGGAATCACTCAGTTGCACTGCTGGCCTCCTGCGCCCCCAGTTGGGTCAGCAACGCCTGATCCCAATCGGAAAAGTACGTGCCTACCACCATTTGCAGGGAAATTTCGGTGCTTTGCGCGGAGCCCTCGCCCCGCAGGCCCAACCGCTCGATGACCACAAACTGGGGGATCGCTTCCAGTTCCGCCATGTAGCGGCGGAGCTGCTCGTAAGAACCGGTGAGCTCGTAAGTGGCGGTGAAGTGCACCAGCCCCGACTTGCTGTCCTTGCGTGCCGCGTAAGAAATGCGCTCGGGGAAAAGCCCCACCTTTTGCGCCCTGAGCACCACCTCCTGCAGAAACGGCACAAGCCGCTGGCGCATGGGACCCATTTCCTGCTCCCGCAGGCGGGTGAGCTCCTCCTGCAGCTGAGAAAGCCGCTTTTGGGTTTCGGAAAGCTCCCGCACCATCCGCTCCAGCTCTTTTACGTGAGCTTCCTTTTGCTTGAGTTGCGCCACCGCTTCCGCCCCTCGTCCCAAAACCGCCGAACGCAAAGCCAAAAGCCAGAGGCCGTTGGCCAGCACCAGAGCGGCGGGCACCAGCCAAACCCACACGTACTTCCACCACGCCGAGCGGTTCACGTGGCAACCTCCGGGTTGTAAGTCACGCTCAAGGAAAAGCCGTACCCCATGGGGCTGCCGGTCCCCGGTGCTTCCTCCTGCCTGGGGATGGGGTTGGCAAACCGCGGGTCCTCCATGAGGCGCCCCAGGAACTTAAGCCAGGCTTCGCGGCTGGTGGCCACACCCTCCAGCGTGATCGTGACCTTGCCGCTGGCGTCCACCGCGGGGTTAATGCTCAAAAGCCGCACGTCCCAGGGTGTGACGTTTTCCAGGTCCGACAGCAGCCGGCCCCAGCGCAGCTGCCTCTGGGAAGCGGCGTGGGCCACCGAATCCACCTCCAGCTTGAGCTTTTTCCAGTTCACCCGGGAAAGCTCGCGGTTGAGGGCATCGGCTTGTTGGGAAAGGAGCGAGGCCTTTTGGCTCAAGGCCAGCAGCTTGCTGCCGGCGTCCTTTTCTTGCCCCCGCACCGAAAGGAAATCCACCACCGAATACCCGCTCAAGGCCAGCGCCAAAAGCCAGATGACCCCTGAAACCACCCACACCGGCCTGGTGTTTAAGAACGGCTTGGAAGCCAGGTTTGGGCGTCTCATTCCCCCTCCCCAGGTTGCGCCGCCGAAAGCAGGCCCCACGTCATCAAGGGATTGGTCACCAAAGCGGGGGGCGCCGGCGGCTCACCCAACCGGCGGACATCCACGCCCTTTTGCTCCAAAGCCCACAGCTGAACGGCCTTGGCCAAGCTCTCCTCGCCTGCCGCCAAAACCACCGAAAAGCCCGCCGCCGTCCACCCCTTGTCGGCCAGAAACTGGGCGGTGCGCGAAAGCTCCCGCAGCGCCAAGCTCTGGGCCCGCGCCCCCGCTTGCGGCATGAGCTTCAAGCGGGAAAGCTGCACCCTCCCGTCGGACAAAACCACAATGGCCATGGCCCGCCCCACCGTGGAAACCAGCACCAACGGCCGAGCAGCAGCTGGCAAAACCGCCGAAAGCGCAATGGAAACCGGCTCAATGCTCCCCAGCTCGCAACCCTGCGCGGAAAACGCCTCTTCCAGAAGCGAAAGGGGCTTGTCCAAACCCAAAACCACCAACACCCGCCCGTTGGCCCCGCAGGGGGTGTAATCCAGCCTGACTTCCTCGGGACGGCACGGGAGGAGCTTCTTAAGGCGCCAGCGGATCACCTCCTCCGCCTCCTCCCGCCGCCGGGGCAAAGCCTCCAGCTCCAACACCAGGGCCCGCAGCCAGGCGTCGGGCACCACCAGCGCCGCCCTCTTGGGAAAATCCCCCACCAGACCCTTGAGGTTTTCCAGGGTGGCCTTGAGCCGATCCACCTTGACCTGCAGAAGCCCCACCGGGCCCAGCTGCACGGCATCGGCGGGGAGCGGGCGGCTTTCCACCCGCTCCAGGCGGCTTCGCCGCCGGTCCAGGAGGCCGTAGTACACGGCTTCCTCGGTCACGGCGAAGGCGTGGCGGGGACGGGGGGTGAGGAGGAGGTCTTTGGCGCTCATTCCACGAACGTCACCTTGTTGATCTCGCGCAGCGTGGTCACGCCCGCAAACACCCGCTCCAGGGCCGACTCCCGCAGGAACTTCATGCCCTCAGCCTTGGCGGCCTTTTTGATTTCCGCCGCCGGCCGGCGGTCCAGGATCAACGCGCGGATGTTGTCGGAAAGGTCCAAGAGCTCGGAAATGGCGGTGCGGCCCAGAAAGCCGGTGCCGTTGCACTCCAGGCAGCCGGCCCCTTCGTAAAAGGTAACCCCCCGCACCATTTCCGGCGTCAGGCCCGATTCCTCCAAAAGCTCGGGGCTCACCTCCGCCGGTCGCTTGCAGTGGGGGCAGATCTTCCGCACCAACCGCTGGGCCAACACGCAGTTCAAGGCGGACACGAAGTTGTAGAGGTCCACGTTCATGTTCAAAAACCGCCCCAGCACGTCCACCACGTTGTTGGCGTGCACGGTGGTGAACACCAGGTGCCCGGTAAGGGCGGATTGTACGGCAATTTGCGCGGTTTCCTCATCGCGGATTTCGCCCACCATGATCTTGTCCGGGTCGTGCCGCAGGATGGACCGCAGGCCGCGGGCAAAGGTCAAGCCCTTCTTTTCGTTCACGGGGATTTGCGTGACCCCGGGGAGGATGTACTCCACGGGATCTTCAATGGTGATGATCTTGTCCTCGGTGGACACGATTTCCGAAAGGCAGGCGTAAAGGGTGGTGGTTTTGCCGGAGCCGGTGGGACCGGTGACCAGCACCATGCCGTAAGGCTCGCGGATGAACTTGCGCAGCTTGCGCTTGGTTTCCGCATCGAAACCCAGAACGTCCAGGTTGAGGTTGCGGAACTCCTGGTTGGCCGATTCTTTGTCCAGGATGCGGATCACCGCATCCTCACCGAACACCGTGGGCATGATGGAAACGCGGAAGTCCACGGTTCGCCCCTTGATCCGCAACTTGAAGCGCCCATCCTGGGGGATGCGCTTTTCGGCAATATCCAGCTCCGACATGACCTTGATGCGGGAAATGATGGTGGCGTGGTGGCGGCGGTCAATGGGCTCTAAGGCCTCGTACAGCACGCCGTCAATGCGGTACTTGACGATCACCCCGTGATCCCGGGTTTCAATGTGGATGTCGGAGGCCCGGCGCTGGATGGCGTTGTAAATGATGGTGTCCACCAGCTTGATGATGGGCGAGGTATCGGCGGCAATGCGGTCAATGGACAGGGCCTCCTCGCCGTTGTCGGTTTCCTGCACCAGCTGAATGCGGAAGTCCTCGGTGGCTTCATCCAGAACCCGCTGGGTGGACTCGGACTTTTCCAGGATTTCGGCAATGCGGTTTTTGGGGGCCACCCGCACTTCCACCGGCGAGCCCAAGGCCAGCTCCACCTCGTCCACCATCAACACGTCCGAAGGGTCGGCCATAGCCACCACCACCACCTCCCCTTCCCGGTGGAGCGGCACAAACTGGTAGCGCAGCATCACGTCCACGGGGATGTGGCGCAAAAGCTCAGGGTCCACCCGGAAGTTGGAGAGGTCATCAAACGGCAAGCCCAGCCGTTCGGCCAAAGCCTGGGCCTTGGCCACATCGTCCTCCGGCGGGATCCACCCCGCCAGAGTTTGCGAAAGCTTCTTCAAATCCGTGCTCATGGCCCCTCCTACTGCACCCGCTGCAACAGCGTAAACATGGGCAGGTACACGGACAAGAGCAGGGTCACGATGACGCCGCCCATGAGCACCAACACCGCCGGCTCAATGAGCGTCACCACCCTTCCTAACTTGACCTCGACGCTCTCGTCGTAAAACTGCCCCACCCCATCCAGCATCTCCACCAAAGCCCCCGTGGCTTCCCCCACCTGCACCATGGCCAGGGAAAGCTCGGGGAAAAGCCCGGTGGTTTCCAAAGACGACCATAAGGGCTGTCCTTCCCGCACCATGGGGATCACCCCCCGCAACGGTTCGGAAAGGGCGCGGTTGGTGACGGTGCCCACCGCCACTTCCAGGGCCGGAACCAGCGGCGTACCTCCGGCCAGGAGCGTACCCAAGGCCCGCACGAACTGTGAAAGCCCGAAGAGGTGGAAGATTTCCCCCACAAACGGCAAGCGCAGGCGGGCTCGGTCCCAGGCCAAACGTCCGGTTTCGCTTTGCAGGTAGCGGCGCAGCACCACCAGGCCGATGACCAGACCAGCCAGCAAAACATATATTTGTTGCTTGATGAAGCTGGCCAGAGCCAAGATCCCCAGCGTCAAAAGCGGCAGCTCGGCCTGGAAATCCTGGTACAAGCCGGCAAAGCGGGGGATCACGTAGGTGACCAGCACAACGATCAAGCCAAACGCCAGGCCCATGAGCACCGCCGGGTAGGTGAGGGCCGAGGTAACCTTCCGCCGGGCGCCTTCCAGCATTTGCTGGTAGCGGATGTAGCGCCGCAAAACCCCCACCAGATCGCCGGAGCGCTCGCCGGCAAACACGCTGGCGCAGTACAGGGGGGGAAACAGCGCCCCCTGGGCCGCAAAGGCCTCGGAAAGCGCCACCCCTGAGCGCACGTCTTCCAAAACCCGCGCCAACACCTCCCGGAAAAACGGGTTGCTCTGCGCTTTTTGCAGCAGCTCCAGGGATTGCAGCACCGGCATCCCCGCCGCCAAAAGCGTCGCCAGCTGCTGGTTGAAGACCAAAAACTCCAGAGGTTTGACCTTTTCCCGAAAGCGAAAGCGCCAGGAAAGGCGCAGCCGCCGGGCGGCCTTCACCGAAAACACGTAAAGCCCGCGGGTTTCCAGCTCCCGACGCAGGGCTTCGGCGGAAGCCGCGTGGTGCTTTTGCTCGCTCACCCGCCCATCCGGCATCCCCAGGCGAACCACAAACTCAGGCATTACGTCTCCTCCCGCTCGGCCCAAAATACCAGCACCAGCGCTTGGTTGGCGGCCTCCGAGCGAGCTGCTCCTAAAATGCCGGTTTGCTTTAAGCGCAGGGAAAGGGTGGTGCGCAGCAAGAGGCGCAAGCCCTCGCTGCCGTCGGGGTTGCGGCTCTTGCGGTAAAGCTCAAAGCCCTGGAGCTGCACGCGATCCCGCTCGCGGCTTGACCCCCGCACCAAGAACTTCAAGTAGTACTTCCCCGCCGCTTCCGCTTCCACCGTAGCCCCATCGGTGGCCGCCAGGAGCAGGGTGTCCAGCTCCTGGTAGGAGGTGAAGCGGAAGACCTCCGAAAGCTCGCGGCCCACCCCTTCAATTAGGGGGCTGGCAGCACCCGGGGTGGGGGGCACGGTGGACGCCAGGATGAGGCGCAGGCGGATGCGGTAGGTTTCCGGCGGCACATCGAAGCTGGCCAAAGCCTCCGCCACCCGCTTTTGCACCGCCGGGGTGTCCCGCACCGTAAGGGTGTTGGCCCGCGGCTGAATGAGCAGCGAGCCCTCCGGCGACAGGAGCGGCTCAACCACCGAAGCGGCCTCCCGGGCCGGTTTGAACCGCAGCTGGAAAACCCGCACCTCCTGAACGGCTTGCGCCCAAGCACCGAGGGTGAGGCCAGAAATCACGACCAGCGCCGCTAGCCACCGCACGCCCTAAAGCTCCACCGAGGGGCTTACGATGAAGGCGACCTGCGTTCGGGCATCCCCCCCGGAAGCCAGCTGGTACACCCGCACCCCTTCCCCCTCCACCTCTACGAAAGGCTCGGGGGCAAGCTTTTCCTGCGCCGGCTGGGCCACCACCTGCGGCCGGGGTGAGCGGGGCCAGCGCTCGTAAGCCAACCCTAGGACCAAAAGCGCCGCGGCAGCTGCCGCTGCCCGCCGCCAGGTCCGCTTTTTCCTGGCCAGAGCCCTTTCCACCCGCCGCTGGTGGATGCCCGCCAGGACCTCTTCCACGAAGCCACCGTCCGCCGTGTCCGTCGCCGGTAACGCCAAAGCCAGCGCCACCGTGGCATCCTGCTGCCAAAGCCAACGGCGGCACCCCGGGCAGCTCCGCACGTGGGCGCGGAACTCCTGACGCTCCTCCTCGCCCAAGCTTTCGGCCAGGTAAGCTGGCAGCCACCCCCTCACCCTGCTGCAGCTCATGCCTCACCTCCCCTGGGGAGGTACTCGGGATAGCGCCGCGCCAGCTCCCGGCGCAAGGTGGCCCGCGCCGAAAAGACGTGGTTGCGCACGGTGGTTTCGGTGCAGCCCATGATTTTTGCCACCTCCGACGTGGAAAGCCCCTCCACCTCCCGCAGCACGAACGCTTGCCTTTGGGCCGGCGGCAGGATCTGGGCGAGCTGGTGGAAGATGCTCTCCACCTCTTTTTCCTGCAAAAGCTCCGGGGCCTTTGGGGCTTCCTCCTCCCCCACCAACCGCAGGTGGGTTTGGTGGGTGCGATCCCGGCTCCCCCGGGCCCGCAGGGCGTCAATGGCCAAGTTGGAAGCGATGCGGTAAAGCCAGGTGGAAAAGCACCAGGAAGGGTCGTAGCGGGAGAGGTTTTCCCAGGCGCGGATAAAGGCTAACTGGGCGATGTCCCGGGCTTCTTCCTCGTCCAAAAGAATGCGGGCCGCCAAGCGCCGAACCCCGCCCTGATGGCGCTTGACCAGCAAAGCAAAGGCCTCCTCGTCGCCGGCGCGAGCGGCTTTGGCCAACACCCGATCGTCGGCTTCGGCGTTCACATCCCTACTCGTAAAAAGGCGAAGCACCCCCACGGCACCTCCGTCCTCCACCCCCGTTTACGTGCCCCGGCGTTCCGCCGTTGGGGGCAGTATAGACCTTCCGGGCTTTTGCTGGTCCCTGCGTTAGACTTGGCGGGTGCGCGGGTTTTCCCTGCTCCTCTACCGGCTGGTCTTGCACCTAGCGTTGCCCCTGGCTGCTCCTTTCCTGTGGGTAGCCGATCGCCGCACCGGAAAGCGAAGGCCACCGCTCAGGATGCGCCTGGGTTTGGGTCTGCCACCGGTGCCCCAGGGTGGGGTGTTAGTCCATGCGGTTTCCGTGGGGGAGGTGACGGTGGCCAGGGCGCTGCTTTCCGAGCTTCGAAGGCGCGCTCCCCAGGTACCGCTCCTCCTCTCTGCCACCACCGCCACCGGCCTAGAGCTCGCTTCCGGCGCCCAGGTGGCCGACGCCACCCTGCCTTTTCCCCTGGACCTCCCCGCTCCCACCCGCCGCTTTCTGGCCGCCACCCAACCGCGGCTTCTCGTGCTGGTGGAAACCGAGCTTTGGCCGGAGATGCTTGCCGCCTGCAGCGAAGCCGGGATTCCCGTGGTGCTGGTCAACGCCCGCATTTCCGACCGCTCCTTTCCGCGCTACCAGCTCTTTGCCCCCCTTTTGCGCCCGCTTTTGGCGCCGCTCACCCTGGCCCTGGCGCAAACGGAAGGCGATGCGGCCAGGCTGGTGGCCTTAGGGGTACCGCAGGAAAAGGTACGGGTGACCGGCAACATCAAGTTCGACGTGAAGCCCGCAAGGCCTCTGGCCGAAGACCTCAAGGCGCGGCTTTGCCAGCTGGCCAGCGGTCGTGCCGTGTTGGTAGCGGGGTCCACCATGCCCGGGGAAGAAAAGCAGGTCCTTTCTGCCTGGATGAAGCTCCCGGACCGCCCGTTTTTGATCCTGGCCCCCCGCCACCCCGAGCGGGCCCAGGAAGTCCTGGAGCTTTGCCGGCAACTGGGGCTAGCGGCGGTTCGCCGCAGCCCCTTGCCCGCTGCCCATGCCACCGCCGACGTGGTGGTGCTGGACACGGTGGGGGAGCTGGCGGCGCTTTACCAGCTGGCCACCGTCGCCTTTGTGGGGGGCTCGCTGGTCCCCACCGGCGGGCACAACCCCATTGAGCCGGCAAGGTTTGCGGTGCCGGTGGTTTCCGGCCCCCATGTGCGCAACTTTGCCGCGGTGTACCGGGAGCTGGAGGTGCACGGCGGGGTCAAGCTCGTGCACAATGTCCGCGAGCTGCAAGAAACGCTGGCCCATTTGCTGGTCCACCCCCAGCAAGCCCAGGCCTTAGGCCAAAACGCCCAAGCGGTGCTGGCCAAGCACGCAGGAGCCACCGCAAAAACCGTGGAAGCCTTGCTCCCCTTCCTGCCATGAGCCTCCAGCGCCTGGTCAACGCCCCTTTTGAAGGTTTGAACTTCGTGCTGCGCTTTGCGGTGAGCCGTGGTCTTTTGCCGCGGAAAACCGCGCCGCTTTCGGTGATTTCCGTGGGCAACATCACCATGGGGGGCACCGGCAAAACCCCCCTGGTGGAGGCCCTGGCGCGGACGCTTTTGGAGCTTGGTGCCAAGCCGGCCATCCTCACCCGCGGCTATAAACGACTGGGGAAAACCACGGTGGTGCTGCAAGGGGACCCAGGTCCGGACTGGATCCAGGCGGGCGATGAGCCCTCGCTTTTGGCCAGAAGGCTTCCTCACGTCCCGGTGGTGGTGGATGCCGATCGTCTGCGTGGGGCCCGCAAAGCGCTTTCCCTGGGAGCCACCCACGCCCTCCTGGACGACGGGTTCCAGCACTGGCCGCTGGCCCGGGAGGTGGACCTGGTGGTGGTGGACGCCAAAGACCCCCTGGGCCGCCAGAGCTGGCGTCGTGAGGGCCCCCGGGCGCTGGCGTTTGCCTCCCGCATTGTGTGTGTGGGCAAGCCCACCGAGCAGGAAACCGCCCGGACTGCCCTTTCCCGCTACCACCCCTTGCCCCCCTTTGCCGTTTCCCTGCAAGCCCTGGGTTTTTTCTGGCAAGACCGCCTGCGGCCCTTGACCGAGCTTGCTGAGCAAAAGCTTCTGGCCTTCGCCGGCATCGCCCATCCCGCTCGCTTCTTTCGGACGCTGACCGAAACCGGCGCCCAGCTCGTGGCGACAAAGCCCTTTCCCGACCACCACCCCTACACCCGGGCGGAACTGGAGCTCCTGCTGGGGGAGGCCAAACGCCAAGGCGCCATCCCCATCACCACCGCCAAAGATGCGGTGCGCTTGCCCCAGGACCTCGCCCCCGAGGTGGCGGTTTTGGAGGTTTCCTTGGTTCCCCTCCAGGAGCCCTTCACCGCTTTGGTGAGCCCCGTCCTCGGCATCCGCTAGAATCCCAACGTGCGGGAAAGGGACCGCCTCCACCGGCTCATTGAAAGCTTCCGCGGCTGCCGGGTGCTGCTTTACGGGGATTTGGTCCTGGACCGCTTCATTTTGGGCAGCCCCAAGCGCATTTCCCGCGAAGCGCCGGTGCTGATCCTGCGCTTTGAGGAGCAAAAGGACGTGCCCGGAGGCGGCGCCAACGCCATGGCCAACATGTTGAGCCTGGGGGCCCAGGTGGTGGCGGTGGGGGTGGTGGGGGACGACGAGCAGGGGCAGGTGCTGCGGGAAACCCTGAGGCAGCGAGGCGGAGATGTCAGCCAGGTAGTGGTCGTGCCTGGGTTTCGCACGGTGACCAAGGTGCGCATCCTGGCCGGGGGTCCTTCCGCCCTCAAGCACCAGGTGGCCCGTTACGACATCGAGGACAACGTGGGTAACGGCAAGCTCCGCGACCAGCTGATGGCCGCGCTCACCGCCCTCGCCCCCACCGTGCAGGCGGCGGCCGTTTCCGATTACGGGTACGGGGCGGTTTTCCCCGAGGGCGTGCAAGCCTTACGGCGAAGTCTGCCCGCAGGCGCTCTGGCGGTGGCTGATTCCCGTTTTGCCCTCCCCTCCCTGGGGCCGGTGGATGGGGCAACGCCCAACCTCGAGGAGCTTTCCGCCCACGCCGGTCAGTTCCCGCAAACCGATCGGCAGGTGGCAGAAGCGGCGGAAAGCCTGCGGCGCAAGCTGCGGGCGCGTTTTGTGGTGGCCACCCGCGGCTCCCAGGGTTTGACGCTCGTGGAGCAGGGGATGCCTCCCTTCCACCTGCCGGTGTACGGCACCGACCAGGTGGCCGACGTCACCGGTGCCGGCGATACGGTCTTGGCCACCCTGACGCTGACCCTGGCCGCCGGCGGCACACCCCGTCAGGCGGCGCTTTTGGCCAACCTCGCCGGTGGCATCGTGGTGATGAAGGCCGGCACCGCCACGGTGAGCGCCGAGGAACTGCACGCGGCAGTGGACGCCGCCCCCTTCATCCATGACTGATCCCAGCGCCAAGATCATCACCCGAGAGCAAGCGGCTTTGCTAGCCCAAAAGGCCCGGGAACAGGGGCAAACGGTGGTTTTGGCCAACGGGGTTTTTGACCTCCTGCACGTGGGCCACGTGCGCTACCTTTGGGCCGCCAAAAAGCTGGGCGATTTGCTCATCGTGGGGGTCAACAGCGACGCTTCCACCCGCGCTTTAAAGGGCCCCGGGCGGCCGCTGGTCCCGGAAGCGGAACGCGCCGAGCTTTTGGCGCACCTTTCCTGCGTGGACTACGTGGTGATCTTCCCGGAAACCACGGTGGTGGAGCTTTTGAAGGCCATCAAACCGCACATCCACGCCAAGGGCACCGACTATACGCCGGAAACCGTACCGGAAAGGGAGGTGGTGGCCGCCTGGGGTGGGCGCACCGCCATCTGTGGCGACCCCAAAGAGCACGCCACCAGCGACCTTCTGGCCACCATCCGCAAGCTTCTGGCCTCCGAAAGCTCCCGGTAATGGCCACCCGCTTCCTGCTCACACGCCTTTCAGCCCTGGGCGACATCGTTCACACCTGGCCTTTGGCGGTGGTCCTGGCCCAGCACGGGGAGGTGGTTTGGCTGGTGGAGGAGCGCTTTTCGCCTCTGGTGGCGCTGCATCCGGCGGTCCGCCACTGCGTGCCGGTAGCCACCAAGCGCTGGCGTCACACCCCCTGGGGGCAAACGGTGCGGGCGGAAGCCAAAAAAGCCATGGATACGCTGCGGGTTCTTGCCCCGGAAGTGGCCCTTGACCCCCAGGGGCTGGTGAAATCGGCGCTGTGGGCGACCCTCGCCGGGATCCCCCGCCGCCTGGGTTTTGCCCCATCCCACCGTCGGGAGCGCATCAGCGGGCTCTTTTACACCGAAACCGTAACCCCTCGGGCTGAGCTCACCCACGTGGTGGACCTCAATTTGACCCTGGCCGAAGCGCTTCCCTTGCCGGTTCGCTACGGCACCGCACCGGACGGGAGCTTCCTCCGCCCGCATCTACCCAATCCCCCCGAAGAGGCCTTTGCCGTGCAGCTTTTCCCCGGCAGCGGCCACCCGCAAAAGAACTGGCCCCCTCGCCTCTTTGCACAGCTGGCCCGCAAACTCACCGAGCTGGGCTTGCCGGTTACGGTGTTCTGGGGCCCCGGGGAAAGGGCCATCGCCGAGGACGTGGTGCGCCAGGCCCCAGAGGCCCGCTTAGCTCCCCCCACCGATCTCCTACAGCTCGCCTCTTGCTTGGCGGCGGCCAGGGCCGTGGTGGGCGGCGACACCGGCCCCATCCATCTGGCTGCCTCCCTGGGAACCCCGACGGTGGCGGTGCACGTGGCCACCGATCCCGCCCGGAACGCGCCCCGCGGCCCCCGGGTGGCGGTGGTCAGCGGCGCCAGAACCGGCGCTTCCCGGGGCAGGGCCGCCACCGGCGCCGCTCGCCCGGTGGAGATGGCGGAGGTGCTTTCGGCACTGCAAGGTCTTTTGACAGAAGCCGTGTAGGATAGAACGATGCGACCTACCCTGGCACTGGCCTCGGGAATCTTGCTGGCCCTGTCTTCCTACGCCCAGGACCCTCCGTGGTTGGCGGAAGGCGAGAAGCTCACCTATGCCCTGAGCTACTTCCACGTGGTGGCGGGGACTTTGGAGCTTTCGGCAAAACCGGAGGGGGAAAACCTGCGCTTGACCATGACCGCCACCTCCACCCCCAGCTTTTCCCGAATTTTTTCGGTGAACAACCGCATTGAAACGCTGCTTTCCCGCAACCCCTTGAGCTTGCTCCGGCAGGAAGCCACCATTGCCGAGGGCAAGCGCCACTACTCCGAGGTGCTGGTGGTGGATCGGGCCACGGGGGTGGCCACCCGAACCCGGGATGGGCGGGAAAAGGGAAAGGTCACGGTAAACCCACCGGTGCTGGACACCCTGGGTTCGATCTTTGCCCTCCGCACCTTGGACCTGGCCCCCAGCCGGGCTTTTAGCCTGGATGTGATTTCGGGAAAGGAAGTGTACCCGCTCATGGTGGTGGTTACCGGCAGGCAAACGCTTAAGGTGGGCTCCACCAAAGTGGAAACCTTCGTGGTGGAACCACGGTTCCGCAGCGGCGGCCTTTACAAAAACGAGAGCCAGCTGGTGCTTTACGTGAGCCAGGACCCCCGGCACATCCCTTTGAAAATCGTGTCCCGCCTCCCCTTTGGCTCGCTCACCGCCACCCTGGTGGAAGCCACCCCAAGCTGGCAAGAAGTGGTACACTCAAAAAGCGAGAAACAGGAGTGAGGGATCATGGCGCTGAAACTCGGTGAGTTGCTTTTGAAAGCTGGGATGATCACCCCAGCCCAACTGGAAAAGGCCTTGGAGGAACAGCGGAGCCGCGGCGGCAAACTGGGGGAAATCCTGCAAAAGCTCGGCTATGTCACCGAGGATGACATCATCGAGTGCCTCTCCCATCAGTACGGGGTGCCCTCCATCAACCTCCGCAACTTCGAAATTGACCCGGCGGTGGCCAAGCTCATCCCCGAGGACCAGGCCCGCAAGCACAACATCATTGCCATCCTCAAAACCGGACAGACCCTCACGGTGGCCATGGCCGACCCCACCAACATCTTTGCCGTGGACGACATCACCTTTTCCACCGGCTTCAAGGTGGACCCGGTGGTGGCCTCGGAAGAAGCCATCCGCGAAGCCATTGACAAGGTGTACGGCTCCACCCGTGAGGTGGAGCTCAAGAAGGTCATGGAAGACCTGGCCACGGTGGAAGAGGAAGCGCTGGAGCTGTTGGAGGAGGAAGAGGAGCTGGACGTTGCCGAGCTGGCCAAGGAGTCCACGGAAGCTCCCGTGGTGCGGCTGGTGAACATCATCCTCACCGACGCCATCAAGCGCGGGGCTTCGGACATCCACATCGAGCCTTACGAAAAAACCTTCCGCGTCCGCTACCGCATTGACGGCATCCTGCAGGAAATCATGACCCCGCCGTTGCGGCTTAAGGACGCCATTACCTCCCGCATCAAGATCCTGGCCAAGCTGGACATTGCCGAAAAGCGCTTGCCCCAGGACGGACGCATCAAGCTCAAGGCCAAGGTGGAAGGGCGCACCCGGGAGCTGGATTACCGCGTGTCCACGGTGCCCACGCTCTTTGGCGAAAAGGTGGTGCTGCGGCTTTTGGACAAGGAAAACCTGCGCCTGGACATGACCAAGCTGGGCTTTGAGAAGAGCTCCCTCAAGAAGTTTGAGGACGCCATTCTGAAGCCTTACGGCATGGTGCTGGTCACCGGGCCTACGGGTTCCGGCAAAACCAACACGCTTTATTCCGCCATTTCCCGCATCAACACCCCCGAGGTCAACATCATGACCGCCGAGGACCCGGTGGAGTTTCAGCTTCCCGGTGTCAACCAGGTGCAAATGAAGGAAAGCATCGGCCTCAACTTTGCCGCCGCCCTGCGGGCCTTCTTGCGGCAGGACCCCAACATCATCCTAGTGGGGGAAATCCGGGACTTTGAAACCGCAGAAATTGCCATCAAGGCCGCCCTCACCGGCCACCTGGTGCTTTCCACCCTGCACACCAACGACGCCCCCTCCACCATCTCACGGCTTATGAACATGGGCATCGAGCCGTTCCTGGTGGCCACCTCGGTGAACGTCATTGCCGCCCAGAGGTTGGTGCGGCGCATCTGCAGCAACTGCAAGGAAGAGGTGGAGGTCCCCATCCAGGGCTTGCTTTCCGTGGGCTTTTCCGAGGCTGAAGCCCACTCCCTCAAGGTGTACCGGGGTCGCGGCTGCGACCGCTGCGGCAACACCGGCTACAAGGGCCGGGTGGGTCTTTTCGAGGTGATGGAAATCACCGACGACATCCGCGAGCTCATCCTTTCCGGCGCTACCGTCGTAGAATTGCGACGGAAAGCCATTGAGGAAGGGATGATTACCCTGCGGCAATCGGGCCTCCACAAAATCCGCGAAGGTATAACCACCATCGAGGAAGTAGTCCGCGAGACCGTGCTGTAAGGGGGGAGCCATGCCAGTCACGCTTCATGAGCTTTTGAAAATTGCAGTGGATCGGGGGGCCACCGACCTCCACCTCACCACCGGCTCACCACCCATCATCCGCGTGGACGGCATGCTGGAGCGCCTCCCCAACTACCCGGTGCTCACTGCCCCGGAAACCAAGCGGCTGGCCTATTCGGTGCTCACTGATGCGCAAAAGCACCGCTTGGAGGAAAACCTGGAGCTGGACTTCTCCTTTGGCATTAAGAACCTGGCGCGCTTCAGGGCCAACGTGTACTTCCAACGGGGCGCCATTGCCGCGGCCTTCCGGCGCATTCCTTACGAGATCCTGGGCTTTCGCGACTTGGGTTTGCCGCCGGTGGTGGAAACCCTGTGCAACAAGCCCCGGGGGCTGGTGCTGGTCACCGGGCCTACGGGCTCCGGCAAGTCCACCACCCTGGCGGCCATGATTGACAAGATCAACAAGGAGCGCCCGGTTCACATCATCACCATCGAAGACCCCATCGAGTACCTGCACTCGCACCAAAAGGCCATGGTGAACCAACGGGAGCTGCACAGCGACACGCTTTCCTACGCCAACGCCTTGCGTTCGGTCTTGCGCGAAGACCCGGACGTGGTGCTCATCGGCGAGATGCGCGACCTGGAAACCATCGAGGCGGCGTTGCAAATTGCCGAAACCGGCCACCTGACCTTTGCCACCCTGCACACCAACTCCGCCCCGCAAACTATCAACCGCATCATTGACGTGTTCCCGGAACATCAGCAGCCACAGGTGCGGGCGCAGCTTTCCTTCGTGCTGGAGGGGATCATCTGTCAGTCCTTGCTGCCCAAAGCGTCGGGCAAAGGTCGGGTGCTGGCCTGCGAGGTGTTGATCCCCAACGCCGCGGTGCGAAACCTCATCCGTGAGGACAAAATCCACCAAATTTACTCGGTCATGCAAACCGGGCAGCTCACCCACGGTATGCAAACCTTTAACCAGTCGCTGGCGACCCTGTACCAGCGGCGGCTTATCAAGCTGGAAACGGCGCTTTCGTACAGCTCGAACCCCGACGAGCTGCAGGACCTGATCAACCGGGGTGTGGGGGTTGTGCAGCCTCCCGTGGCACCCCGGGTAGGAGGGAGGAGCTAGCCTATGCCAAGCTACGAGTGGCGCGGTAGGGACCGAACCGGCGCCGTGCGCAGCGGGGTTTTGGTTGCCGACAGCAAGGAAGCGGTTTTTGCCCTGCTGCGCCGGCAGCAGATCGTGCCCACCACCGTCAAGGAAAAAGGCAAGGAAGTGGCGGTGCCGCGCTTGCGCGGCCGGATCTCCGACAAAGCGCTGGCCATCTTCACCCGCCAGTTTTCGGTGATGATTGACGCCGGTTTGCCTCTGGTGCAATGCCTGCAAATCCTTGGTGAGCAGCAGGAGGACAAGCGCTTTGCCCAGATCATCCTGCAGGTGCGGCAGGATGTGGAAGCAGGTTCCTCCCTGGCAGCTGCCCTGCGGAAGCACCCGCAGGCCTTCAGCGACCTTTACGTGAACATGGTGGCTGCCGGTGAAGCCGGCGGTATTTTGGACACCATCCTCCAGCGTTTGGCCACCTATATTGAAAAGGCAGCGCGCCTGAAAGCGCAGGTGAAGTCCGCCATGATTTACCCGGCGGCGGTGATCACCATCGCCATTCTCGTGGTTTACGTGATCCTCTGGAAGGTGATCCCGGTTTTTGCGTCGTTGTTTACCTCCCTGGGGGCCGAGCTCCCCTTGCCCACCCGTATCGTGGTGGCCCTTTCCAATTTCGTAGCCGGCTTTTGGTGGTTGATATTGGGTTTGGCGGTGGCCGCTTTCTTTGCGGTGCGCCTGTACTACCAAACCGAGCAGGGTAAGCTGGTGATTGACCGCCTTTTGCTGAAAGCGCCGGTGTTAGGAATCGTTTTAAGAAAAATTGCGGTGGCCCGCTTTTGCCGCACGTTGGGAACACTTCTAGCTTCCGGTGTGCCGCTTCTGGAGTCCCTGGACATTACCGCTCGCACCTCGGGGAACGCGGTAATCGAGCAGGCCATCCTTGAAGTGCGCAAGAGGGTCGAGGAGGGCAAGACGCTGGCCGAGCCTCTGGGGGCTACGGGGCAGTTTCCCCCCATGGTGGTGCAGATGATTTCCGTGGGCGAAACCACCGGCGCCATGGACACCATGCTTTCCAAAATTGCGGACTTTTACGAAGAAGAGGTGGACATGGCGGTGGCCGGCATGATGAAGCTCATTGAACCGCTGCTCATTGCGTTTTTGGGCGTGGTCATTGGCGGCATCGTGATTTCCATGTACCTGCCCATGTTCGACCTCATCTCCAAGATCGGATGAGGGAAGCGGAAAAGGGCCCTCAACCCCGCGGCCCTTGGGCGAGCCGCCTACAAACCCAACGCTTGGCGCGATGGCTTTTGGGCCTGCGGCTCTTGGCCATCGGCGCGGTGGTGGTGACGGCGCTCATCCTCCAAAGCCTTTCGGAGGAAATGCTGCCCCTTTCCCCGCTTTTCGCCGTGGCCGGGTGGGGTTTTGCCCTTTCCCTGGTGTGGTTGATCCTCTGGCTGGCCGGTCTTGAGCCCGCGGTTCACGGCCTTTTGCAGCTCCTGGGTGACGTGGTGCTGGTTACCGCCATCGTGTACTTCACCGGCGGGGCATGGTCGCCTTTTGCCTTCTTGCTTTTGGCGCCGGTGCTTTTGGCCGCGCTCATGTATGGTCTCAAAGGGGCCTTGGCGCTGGCTTCCGCCGCTTTCCTCGCCTACCTGGCCATGGTGCAGCTGGTGGTGTCGCGAGTGCTGCCACCCCCTGCCAGCATTTCGGCCCTGGCCTCGCCCCGTCCCCCTTCGCTGACCCTGCAGCTGGGGCTTACCGCCGTGGGCTTTGCGTCGGTGGCGCTGTTGGCCTCTTACCTGGCTCACTCCCTGCAGCAAGCCGAGCGAAGCCTCCAGGAGGAAAGAGAAGCCGCCGCCCGGGCCCTGGCCCTCACCGCCGATGTGCTGCGCTCCGTGGAATCGGGGGTGCTGGCTTGCGACCTCAAAGGGCGTGTGCTCCTGGCCAACCCGGCCGCATCCTCCATCACCGGACAGCCGCAACCCCTGGAGGGGAAAAAGCTTTCCGAAGTACTGCCCCTCGCTGGGGTGTCCTGGGAAACCATTCTGGACCGCGTGGCGAAGGGCTTCCCCCAAAGGCTGGAAGGGGAGCTCCCACCCAGCAATCGCCCCGTAGGGTGCACGGTCACACCGCTGGCCTCCGACAACGGCGCGGTTTTGGGGGCGGTGGTGCACTTCCGCGATCTCACCGAGGTGCAAGAAGCGGCACGCAAAGAAAAGCTCAAGGAGCGCATGGTGGCAGCCGGCGAGATGGCAGCGGGCATTGCCCACGAGATCCGCAACCCGCTGGCCTCCATTTCCGGAGCGGCTCAGGTGTTGGCAAACCGCAGCACCCTCACCGAGGAGGAACGCCGGCTGTTGCGCATCGTGGTGAGCGAATCGAAAAGGCTTTCCAACATCATCGAGTCGTTCCTCAACTACGCCAGGCCGCCCGAACCGCACTGGGGCCCCTGCAACATAGGAAGCGTCCTGGAGGAAACCCTGGACCTTTTTACCCACTCTTCGGAGCTTGGCCCCAACCACCGCATCCTGCGCCGCATCGTGCGCCACGAAAAACCGGTGGTGGCCGATGAGCAGCAGCTCCGCCAGGCCTTTTTCAACCTGGCCCGCAACGCCATTCAAGCCATGCCCGGCGGGGGAACGCTCACCGTGGAGGCTTTCCCCGATGGGGCCTTTTATGTGGTACGTTTTGCCGACGAGGGGGAAGGCATGGACCCCGAGCGCATTCATGAGATCTTTCAGCCGTTTAAGGCGTTCCGCAAAGGAGGAACCGGTTTAGGGCTGGCGGTGGTTTACTCCATCGTCAGCGAACACGGCGGTGAGGTGAAGGTGGAGTCCCAGCCAGGCCGAGGTTCGGTTTTTACGCTTTCCATCCCCATGCGGGAGGTGTAAGTGCCACCGCGCATTCTGGTTGTGGACGATGAAGCCCCCATGCGCGAGCTTTTGCGCATCATCCTGGAGGCCGAGGGGTACCACGTGGCGGAGGCGAGCACCCTCAGCGAAGCCCACGCCCAGTTGCACCGCAACCGCTTCGATTTGGTGGTTTGCGACATCTACCTGCCCGATGGCAACGGGCTGGAGCTCATCCGCACTGCCCGCCAAAACAACCAAGAAACCCCGTTTGTAGTGATTACCGCCCACACTACCCCGGCCCAAGCCATCACCGCGCTGCGGGAGGGGGCGGTGGATTACCTTTCCAAGCCCTTCGACGTTGAGGTCTTGAAGGCCGTAGTGGGCAAGCATCTGGCGCCTGCCGCCCCGCAACCGGTGGCGTTTTTTGGGTTTTTGGGCCAGGCGCCCAGCTTATGGCCCATCCTCCAGCGCCTCCCTCAGGTGGCCCGCAGCGATGCCACCGTGCTCATTACCGGCGAATCGGGAACCGGCAAGGAGCTGTTGGCGCGGGCCATCCACGCGGCTTCCCCGCGAGCCGCTGCTCCTTTTGTGCCGGTGAACTGCGGTGCCCTGCCCGAGCCCCTTCTGGAAAGCGAGCTCTTCGGCCACGCCCGCGGTGCTTTTACCGGTGCCGTCCGCGAAAAGAAGGGGCTTTTCCTGGAAGCGCATGGGGGCACGTTGTTCTTGGACGAGGTAGGGGAGCTGCCGCTGACCATGCAGGTAAAGCTCCTCCGCGCTTTGCAGGAACGGCGCATCCGCCCCGTGGGCGACAACCGGGAAATCGAGGTGGACGTGCGCATCATTGCCGCCACCAACCGGGATTTGGAAAAGCTCCTCAAGGAAGGGCAGTTCCGCGAGGACCTGTACTACCGGCTCAACGTCATTCACCTGCACGTGCCGCCGCTGCGGGAGCGAAGGGAGGACATCCCCGAGCTGGCCCGCCACTTCGTGAGCCGCGCGTGCAACCGCCTCAAACTCCCCACCAAGCAAATTCACCGCGACGTGATGGCGGTCCTGGAAAACTACCCGTGGCCGGGGAACGTACGGGAGCTGGAAAACATCATGGAAAGGGCGGTGGCGCTGGAGCCTTCCTCGGTGATCACCCTAAGCGCGCTTCCCACTACCCTTTTGGGGCAGGGGGAAATGGCACCGTCTTCAGGCCCGGTGCGCCTTCCCGAAGGGGGCCTGGACGTGGAAGCGCACCTGCACGAGTTGCGAAGGGAGTACATGCGCCAAGCCCTGGCGCGCACCGGTGGTGTGCAAAAAGAAGCAGCCAAGCTCCTGCGCATGTCCTACCGGGCGTTCCGCTACCATGTGGCAAAGTACAAGCTAGTGGAGGATTAACCGATGATCCCGTTTTTGCTTGCTGTGGTTCTTGCTGGTCAAGCAGCAACACCGACCTGCGTGCTTCCCGATAACACCGTGGTTTCGCTGGAGCTGGCGGTCACCGACGAGCAAAAGGCCGTGGGGCTGATGTTCCGCGATGTGCTGCCGCCCAACCACGGGATGCTGTTTTTGTTTGACCGGGAGGATTACCTGCCCTTCTGGATGAAGAACACCCTCATCCCGCTGGATTTCATTTGGCTGGATGCCAGCGGCACGGTGGTGGATGTGAAGGCCTCGGTGCCCCCCTGCAAGCTGGACCCCTGCCCCTCCTACAAGCCCAGCCGCCCGGCGCGGGCGGTGCTGGAGCTGGCGGCCGGGCAAGCGGCAGCCCACGGTGTCAAACCCGGGGTTCGCCTGACGTTCACCGCGGTCCCCGGCTATCCGGTTGCCGGTGAGGGTCGCCGCTGATGCTCACCCGCGCGGTTTTCCCGGTGGCCGGCTTTGGCACCCGTTTTCTGCCGGCCTCCAAGGCCATCCCCAAGGAGCTCATCCCGCTGGTGGACAAGCCGGCCCTCCAGTACGTGGTGGAGGAAGCGGTAGCCGCCGGCTTCACCACGGCGATTTTCGTAACCGCGGAAGGCAAAGCGGCCATCGAGGATCATTTTGACCGCAGCCTGCGCCTGGAGGCCTTTCTTGCGGAAAAAGGCAAACACCAGCTCTTGCGGACGGTGCAGGAGGTGGGCAACCTGGTGGAGGTCGTAGCCGTTCGCCAAAAGCAGGCCCTGGGGCTGGGGCACGCGGTGCTGCAAGCCGCCTCCCTTTTGGGCCGCGAGCCCTTTGCGGTGCTGCTGGGGGATGACGTGATCGTGGGGGAAAGCCCGGCCATTGGCCGGCTGGCCGAGGTGCACCGGCAAACCGGGGCTTCGGTGGTGGCGGTCATGGAGGTGCCCGCGGCAGAAATTTCCCGCTACGGGTGCGTGGCGGCGGAGCCCCTGGGCGACGGGGTTTTCCGCGTCAACGACCTGGTGGAAAAACCCGCCCCCGAGGTGGCCCCTTCCCGCTGGGCGGTCATTGGCCGCTACATCCTCACGCCCACGGTGCTGGAGGAGCTGCGCTCTACACCCCCCGATGCTTCCGGGGAAATCCAGCTCACCGAGGGCCTGCGCCGCACCTTGAGGCGGGAACCCATTTACGCCTGTACCTTTCCAGGGAAGCGTTACGACGCCGGCAACAAGGGAGACTTCCTCCGCGCCACGGTGGAGCTGGGGCTTTCCCACCCCGAGCTAGGGGAGGCCTTCAGAAACTTTCTGGAAGATCTGGCCCGGCGTAACTTCCAACCTTAAGGCTTTTTTCCGTTTCCCGAGGCGGTGTCCCCGGAGGACGCCGTGGCGCTTTCGGAACCCCCCTTTTGCTCGGTGCGGCTTTCCGCTTTCCCCCCGTTGCCCCCACGGGCGTAGTCGGTGACGTACCACCCCGTGCCCTTGAAGTGAAGCGCAGGCGGAGCCAGCACCTTATGAACCGGACCGCCACAGTGAGGGCACGAGGCCAACGGCGGCGCACCCACCCGTTGCATGACCTCCGTATGAACGCCACAGCTTGCACAGGCGTACTCGTAAAGCGGCATGGCGATCCTCCCTGTGACGCAAAGCCTGGGGCCTCCGGCCAGTCCCCCAGTTTTCAACCCCAGGCATGGTCGCGGCCGCGCCTTGCGCGGCAACCGCTCATATTTTACACCCTCAGCTCGACGAAACCTGCACCTTGATGCCCGCCTGCTCCTTGGCCTTTTGAATCAGCCCCAAGCAGTGAAACGCGTACAGAACGCGGGCGTTAAGGCCGGGGGCAAAGGGCCCCTGCTCGCACAGCTCGTAAAAGGTCTTACGGCCGTCCACCAAAGACAAAAGCTGCTCCTCCTGGGCCTCCAGCTCCAACCCCCGCAGGTGCTCCGGGGTGGGGACCCTTTGGAAAACCGTGCTCTTGCTGCCCAGGCGCCCCACCAGCCGGCGGGCGTCGGGAACGGTCTTACAGCCGTGAAGCACGGCCCTGGGGGTGGGGATACGCAGCTTGTAGGTTTCGTCCGTGCGGTATTCCCCTAGGGTAAACGTCACCTTGCCTTCGTTCACCCCAAAAAGCCCCCAGACGATGCGCTGCACCTGTTCCAGCACCACCACCCGCAGCTCGGCTTCGGTAAGGATCCCCATTTCCACCAGCACCTGGCCGTGGCGCTTATGGGGGTTTTCCAAAAGCAAAAGCGAAGAGGCCCGGTACTGCTCGTGGGTGATCCTTCCCGCGGCTAACAGCATGTCACCGAGGGATTCGGCGCGGTTGGTGGAGGTGGCAAAGATGATGTCGCCGTCGTAAATGAAAACCCGCTTAATGGCGTCCCCTACCTCCGCCTCCAGCACCCCCGGGACGCGGTAGCGGTGGATGGTAGCCAGCATTTCCGGGAGCGGTGTTTCGGCAAGCTCCCCCACGTAAATATGACGAGAGGTTTGTTCCCCCACAACGGCCATCCTAGCACGTTCTCGCCAAAAGAGTTCCGGAAGCGCATGGGAATCGAACCCACCCCCGACCGCCTGGTGCGGCCGGGCAACGGTTTTGAAGACCGCGAGGGCCACCAGGCCCCGTGCGCTTCCGCGCGTATTGTACCGCCTACTGCTGGGCGGGCACTTTTTGCAGCGGCACCAAGATGGCGTCGCCGGTGCGGTTGTCCACCACCGAGGCGTAAGCAAAAAGCCGAGCTCCCGCCGGGTTGCAGGAAACCACTAGGTAGAAGTCCTCCACTGGTTGATCCGTGACCCTTTCGAGGACCTTGTCCAGCTGGGTGAACTCGTAGGGCTGAAGGTCTTGGGCCAGCTCGCCAATCAGGATGCCGTCGCCGCGGTAAAAGCGAAGCTGCGCGGTCACCACGCCGGGCGTAGGGTTCAAAAGCCCCAGGTTGGTGCGGAAACCGTCGGTCAGCGCTGGGTTATGGGAAAGCTGCAAAAGCCGCCCCTCCTCGCCAGCCAATAGCGCCTGGGACAAACCCAAAACCGGCACAAACTGCCCGTAGGTGCCTGCCTCCAGCGCGTTGTAGGTGCGACTGGTGGCCAAAACTACTCCAGGGGCGGCTTCGATACGCAGGGCTGCTGCCCCCTCGCTGCCAAACTCAGTGAACAACACATCCTGGTGTCGCCGGGCTTGCCGAGCCGGCAGGGTAAAGCTCTTGCACACCGGGTTTTGGTTCCCGGTCCCGCGGCGGAGGAGGCACAGTTTGTAGGAAGCCGCCAGAAAGGTCACGTTGTTCACCACCAAATCCGTGCGCCAGTTGGTCTCGTTAGTGCCCCGCACGTGCGCCGCCGCCAAAAGGTAAAGGTCGGCAGGCACCGGCGTCGGGTCCACGGTGAGGTTCAGGGAGCCGGAGGCGTCCTGTCCAGTCACCTTCCCGGAAGCCAGCACGCGGAAGTTTCCCGCCGCCAGATAGGTGTGTTTGATCTGTTTGCACCCACCAAAGAGCGCACACTCCACGGCCCAACTCACCTTCCCGGTGGCTCCGTCCCCAAAGTCAAAGATCACCTCATCACCGCTTTGGCTCACCGGCGGCGAAAAGGTAAAGGTCACTTCCTCACCCACCCGAGGACGAGCTGGTGAGGCCGTGATGGTAAGGTCCACCGCAGCTGCGTCTACCCCCAAGCAAATCAAGCAAAGTGCGAGCCGCCACATTGCCCCTCCTTTGGCTTTCCCGGGCAACGCCTTCATGGAGAAAGCCCCCTTAATCCTACCCCCGTCCCGGGAAAAAATGCTCCATCCAGGCTACCGGGCCAACTACCGCCTTAAATGCCCCTGCCGGTCCTTGACGGGCCGCCCGGAGTTTGCTAGTTTTTCATCCCCGGGTGGGGCCGTAGCTCAGTTGGGAGAGCGCATGAATGGCATTCATGAGGTCGTGGGTTCGACTCCCATCGGCTCCACCAATAAGATCAACAGCTTACGGCGGGCCGCTCCGGCGGCCCTAAGCTTCATTGCACTAGTATTGCAATAGGAGCACCAAAAAGGCTTTTCCACCCCTCCCAGAGGAACCCCCGATTTCCACCCCTTTTTGGCGCATCCGGCTTTCCCGTTCCGGTCATGGCAGGCGCTTGGAAAGGGCACGGGAGAAGCCGGTGGCCCTCCATCCCTCCGCAACCCGTGCTTCCGTTCCGAAAGGGCCTCAACGGTTGGAGCCTTCAAGGTCATCTAAGAGAAACACCCCGGGGAGGGGGGATTTGGCACTCTTCTCTTTCCCAAGAGCTTTCGGCCGCAAAGGAAGCCTGCACTGCAGAACACACCCAAAGGAATGTGCAGAACAAGCAGGCCACCAGGGGAACACCTTCCCCCGGCAGCTGACAATCCCAGGCTTGGTAACGAGCTTGACGGGCGTGGTTGCGGGATTTTTTCTTGGGGGAGCAAAAGCAATCAGGTTGGGGAGAAGGTGCCGGTGGGGGGATGGTCGCCACCCCCCCACAAGAGGTTCCCAACCATCGGCTAGCGGACTAATGCCGAACGTTAGTTTGTTAACCCTTCCTTTCGCCTTAGGCGTGTGCGCCCTTGCGAAAACCGGATAGCAAACTGCGCAGGAGGCAAATAACAAAAGCCAGCTTCAGCCCGGGTTGCCGCAAAACCGAGCCGTCCGTCCCCACAGTAGTGGGGGCCTCTTTCCGGCCTGAGATTTCGACCGAAGAGGTTTTTTCGGCAGCACCTCGCAATCACCCCAGGGGGAGGCCTAAAACGGCTTCCGGGCCTTAAAAAGGGCCAGTCCTTGGAGGCAAGGGAAGCCTCGTCACGTAATGGGGAAAGCTCGCCCCAGGGCGTGACCCCGCAAGGAGGACAAAGTTTTAGGTGGGTGCCTGGAGGTTGACACAGAACCCAAGAGCAGATAATACTCGCGGCAAGCTAGAAAGGAGGTCCTATGGCTTCTCGAACCGTTAAGATCGGCTGCGTGTTCCTAGCTCTCTTAGTCATCGGATTGATTGCTGAGCTTCCCCCAAGGTCCGGCGTAGCCATTCTTGACGCAGGCGTCGACGTAGCACAGGTGCCCGTTTTTACTCGCCCGGAGCTAATAGATGAGGTCGTGAGGGCAGATGATAGCCGCGTCACAGGGGTCCTTTTGGTGATGCAACTGAAAGGCGAGGTTTTTTATGTTGACCAGGGATGCGAGGTAGCCGTGGTAGGCAGCACGAGAAACCGACGGAAGGTGCAAATCCTCTGTCCCGGCCCTGTTTTTGGGATGACCGGGTGGGTTCCAGCTTTATGGGTCAAGTGAGGCTATTACGAGCACGTCGGGTCATGATTCGTTACCTCTAAGCGAACCCTTGAACCGCCATACAACCACTCCGGTAGCGGCACAATCTCAGGCTAAGTAGGGGGGCTTTGCTCCAGCTGCGATCGGGGGTTCACGGGAACTTCAGTGCTGAGCGAGCAAGGGCCGGGCTGCGCTCGCGGCCGGGGAGATGATACTTTTTCATGCCCCCCGGCCTTTGCGGAATGGGCAGGTGCCCCAAACAAGCTTGAAAGCGTGCAATGCGCCTGGCGGTAACTCGGCCAGTGATGGCCCTCTGCCCGCCGGCGATGCAAAAAAGCAACGTCTTGGCCACCCCCTACCCCACCCCCGAGGCCTCAAGCAGCCTTGTTCTCAGCTCTTCAAACTGCTCGGGCTGCAGCAGCGTTTTCGCCACGTTGAGCAGGACCACCAGGTGCTCGACAACCTGGGCCTTTACTTGCTCGTCAAGGCCTGTGCTCTTGCGCTCCAGCTCCACGGCCTCGCGAATGACACTCCACGCTTGGAATGGGGTCAGCTCCCCAACCTTGCCTTCAAAGATGGGCTGCGCGACTTCCATGGCCTTGCGGGCAATCTTCCGGTGTTCTTCCGCCAAGCGCGCGACCTCATCCGCCACCTTGGCACTTGCCTTTTCCATCACCATCCTTTGGAACTCCTGGCGTTGCTCCGCCCATCGTTCATGAGCGGCTTTGTTTTTCAGGTAGGGATAAGAGATACCGAGCTCTTCCGCCAGGGTCTTAAGCGTTACGGTTTCGTCCGTGATGTACCGCCAGCGGGCGGTCCCGATTTTTCCGCTGGTTCTTTCGCGTGCGTCCATCGTTCGTCCTCCGTTCAATGCCTCGCGTGGTCACACCCGGGGATAGGGCAGGTGGCCCCACAACGCCAGCAGCCCCTCGCCCCGAGCCACACCCCGCAGGTGGGGCACAAGCCCATTGACGCGCGGCGGGACGCCAGCGCCATGGGGGTGTCCTTCCACCCGTTAGGCTCCCCCGGTATCTCAAACCATGCCCACTGGCAGTGCCCACACCACGCCCGACCTTGGCCCGGCTGGAGCTCCAACGGCTGCAGGCAGGTGGGGCAGTGGTTCCAGCGGAGCAGGGCCAGGATGCGGGGCTTCAGCTCTGCAAGCTTGGCTTCGTGCTCAGGGGTAAGCAACTCAGCTGGTTCCACCACCAGAAACTTTCCGTCAGGGGAGGCAGACAGCCGAACCCCTGCCGGAAGGTCAAATGAGCTTACGGCTTGGGGTGCCATGCTTTCCTCCTTTCTCGGGCAGGCTTCCGGCCTCAGTACCCGAGAAGAAAGCGCCACTTCCGCCACCGGCGGAAGAAGTACCTTTATGATCAATAACTTGCGTGGTGGCGCTTTGGTGGCGGGTGGCGGATATATCCGCCACCTGAGACGGCGTATCATCATTGGTGGCGCTTGGAAGCGCCACCCGCCACCCATCCGCCACCGCGTAAGTGTTTGCAGCATCGTGGGTTGTAACTCCGGTGGCGCTTGTGGCGGTTTCCTGCGGGGTGTAAACGGCCGCAGCTGCAGCCACCTGCTCCCGCAGGTAGCCTCGTACCGTCTTGCCCTCAGTGTCCTTCCACTTGGCTGGGGTGATTCCAAAGGGTGCTAAAAGCTTTGCCAAGCGCCGGGGGGTGAAGTCACGGTCAAAAACCCCGGCCTCTTGGCCTTCAGTGATGATTGTGGTGGTGGCCAGGCGGTCGGCGCCGTGTTCCTTGAAGAGGCGCGCCACGAACGCCAAAGCTTCAATGGCCGGGGTTTCATCCTCCCCACGTGATGCTGAAAGTTGGATAGCAGCGCGCCACGCACGGTTCGGCCAATCGCCGCCCGCTCCCTCGGCAATCACCAACAACGGGGCCCAAATTTCCGCCGCCCGGTCGTCAAGCTGCGATGGGATGTCGGTCGGCCAGGGGTCGGGAACCCCACCACCAAAGGCTTCCGCCAGCGCGGCACGCAACGGCGCGGCGGCTTCCAGTTCCCGCGAGAGGATGAAGCGCGGCAGTTTAACGGTGGCGCGCTCCAGGTGGATGGTGATACAGCGGTCCTGAATGGTGGGTGGCAGGTGGCCGATGGCAGCCAGCACCTTGGGGCCAAACACCTCAAATTTCTGCACGGTCATCTTTTCTTTGCCGTTCTTTTCACAGCGGGGAACGAAGCCGCCCCTGCGGTAGCCGGCGTTCACCACCGCCTGCAAGTAAGACTCGGCCTCGGTACGGCCTTTGAAGATTGTGTCTAGCTCATCAAGCAGCAGCACTGGATGTTCCGCCTCGATGGTGCGGAAAAGTGCAGCTGGTGTAGGTGCAACGGCACGCCAGGGGTTGGGAACCAGACACTCCAAAACCTCCAGCACCCTTGTTTTCCCGCAGCGCTTCGTAGGTGAAACGATGGCCAAATAGGGGGCCACCGGGAAGCTTTGCCAGGTGTACGTGTAGCCAACCCACAGCGTGAGGGTGTCCTTCACCGCCTCGGAAGCAACCACAAAGCGCCCAATGAACGCGCGCACCTCGTTCAGCGTTTCACCGCCGCTCATGCCCACCCCCCTTCCGGCGGGTTCGCTCCGCCAGGGCGGCTTGGTACCGCTGCTCCCACCAGGTTGCCCACGAAAGAACGGGGGCTAAACTCGCAGCCACAAGGGCGCGACGGATTTCCTTCTCAAGCTCTTGCTCTGACATGGCTGCCAAATCTTGATGGTGGTAGCGCAAAAACTGCTCACGCGAGAAGTAGGGGTCGGGGGGCTGCAGGCGGCGGGTGCGCAAAGAATGGCGGGGAGGTGGGTCTGTCAACACTCTTTAGAAATGTCCCCATGGGGAGCTCGATAGAAATGACCCCATGGTTGTCGTAGGGGCTGTGGGGCGTGGGGGAAACGCGGAGCGTTTTCCAAGCACCTGTGGGAAAGCCTCTGGCTTTTCCATAGGTGCGGCATGCTCCACAGCCCGGGTTGCGCCGTTATGGTTCACGGATGTCAAGCGCCTTGCGGGGTGTTGCTGGCCTTTGGCGTTGCGGCTTTTGGGATCGGTGGGGACCAACGCCGCCAAGGATGATCGGGCGCCGGACGATGGGGTTTGCGCTTGCTCGATGCCACCACGACCGGTGCTTTGGCCCGCGGCAAAGCACCAGGAATCTCCACAAAGTCCACCGGTTGTCCCCGGTACACAAGGGCCAACGAGCCATCCAGCCGCCGGCGGACGGTGACGTTCTTCTTGGCCGGTGGCAGGCTTCCCTTGGGCCCTGTAATCTGGAACCACCGGTTGTGATAGCGCACCGTCCAGTCGTTGTTCACGACCCTGGTCTCCTCCCAGCAGAAAACCTCCGCAAGGTCCATGCCCTCCGGCACCGGGCGATGCCAGTCTTCGCGTTTTGCCGGCTCCTGCGCAAACTTCCGGTTCAGCGCCTCGCAAAA